>JAUQPV010000208.1 GCA_030550225.1 Acidobacteriota bacterium
GCCGGGTCGGCGTCGACAGGGACCCGAAGCGTCGCCCGGACCCGACCGTTGACCTGGACGGGGATCTCGACGACCGCCTCGATGAGGTAGTCGGGATTTTCGACGGGAAAAGTCTCCCGGAACACGGTGGTCGAATGCCCGAGCCGGTGCCATAGTTCTTCCGCCAGGTGAGGGGCGAAGGGTGCCAGGAGCCGGGCGTACACGTGCCAGGCGTGGCGGAAGACCGGGTGGCTTCGGTCCGGGAACTCGTACATGGTGTTCAGGAAGGCCATGAGTTGAGCGACGGCCGTGTTAAACCGGAACTGGGCCACGTCTTCCCGGACGGCCCGTACGGTCTGCTGGAGGCGGACATAAAACGACCGGGCTTCGCCGTCCAGGGTGGCGGGGTCTACCTCGGCCGGGGCCGTCACCGTCGGGGTCTCCAGGAAGAGCCGCCAGATGCGGTTCAGGAAGTTCCGGGCACCCTCGACGATGGCATCCGTCCACTCAAAGTCCTTCTCCGGCGGACCGGCAAACAAGATGGCGATACGCGCCACGTCCGCACCGTGCTTCTCGACAAAAGGCCCGACGGGGACGACGTTGCCCCGGGACTTACTCATCATCTCCAGGCGGGATTCCAAGGTCGTCTCGCAGACCGTGTGGAGGACCGTCTCCTCGTTGACCTTTCGGGCCTCGGTCTCCTCGACGGGCCGGAGGCACTGGCCGCACCACCAGAAACGCTTGAGGACGAGGCCCTGCGTAAACAGATGCTCGAAGGGCTCGTCATATCGGAGCAGGCCGCCGTCGTAGAGGACCTTCGTGACGAAGCGGGCGTAGATAAGGTGTTTCGTAGCATGTTCGGCCCCGCCGATGTACTGGTCGACGGGCATCCAAGCATTCGCCTTCGCAGGGTCGAAGGGCGCTCGGTCGTTGTGGGCGTCGATGAAGCGCAAGAAGTACCAGGACGAATCGACGAAGGTGTCCATCGTGTCGGGGTCCCGACGGGCCGGACCGGCGCATCGGGGGCACGTCGTTTCGATGAAGGCCGGGACGTCTTCTAATGGGGAACGGCCCGTCGGCAGAAAGTTCTGCACGTTCTCCGGCAAGTAGACCGGGAGCTGGTCCTCCGGGACGGGCACGATGCCACACCGGGGGCAATGGACGACGGGAATGGGGGCGCCCCAATAGCGCTGGCGGCTGATCAGCCAGTCCCGCAGGCGGTACGAGACGGCCGGGCCGCCCAGGCCCCGGGCCCGGAGGTCTTCCTGGATCCGACGGATGCCCTCGTCGGAGGGCAGGCCGCTGAAGGGACCCGACTGTTCCATGACGCCCTTCTCGACCCAGGCGGCGTCCATCGTCTCCGGGTCGGCCAGGGCACCGTCGACCGGGCGGACGACGGGTCGGACGGGCAGGCCGTACTGACGGGCGAACTCAAAGTCCCGTTCGTCGTGGGCCGGGACGCCCATGACGATGCCCGTCCCGTAGGAGGCCAGGACGTAGTCGCTGACCCACAGGGGCAGGGCCTCCCCCGTGTACGGATGGACGACGCTCAAGCCCGTCGGGACGCCCGTCTTGGGCCGGCCGACGGCCGTCCGCTCGACGTCGGTCTTCTGGAGGGCCGCTTGCCGGTAGGCCTCGACGGCCGCCCGGTGGGCCCCGTCCATGTCGCCGAGGAGGGCGTCCAGGAGCTCGTGCTCAGGGGCCATCGTCAGGAAGGTCACACCGAACAACGTGTCGGCTCGGGTCGTGAAGACGGGCAGACGGACGTCCGGCCGGTGGGCCAAAGGAAAGTGGATCTCCGTCCCCTCCGAGCGGCCGATCCAGTTGACCTGCTGGCGGATGATGTGGTCCGGCCACTTGCCCTCCAGCTTCTGGAGGTCCGTCAGTAGGCGGTCCGCATAGGCCGTGATCCGGAAGAACCACTGCTCCAGGGCCTTCTTAATGACCGGCGTCTTGCAACGCTCACAGAGGCCGTTGATGACCTGCTCATTGGCCAGGACCGTCTTACAGTTCGGACAGAAGTTGACGTACTCGCTGGCCCGGTAGGCCAGGCCCCGATGGTAGAGATACAGGAACAGCCATTGGGTCCACCGATAGTAGTCGGGCCAGCAGGTCGCCAGCTCCCGGGACCAGTCATAGGAGATGCCCAGGAGTTGCAGGTGATGACGGTAGGCGGCGATGTTCTGGTCCGTCCAGGTCTTCGGATGGATCCCATACCTGATGGCGGCATTTTCGGCCGGCAGGCCAAAGGCGTCCCACCCCATCGGGTGGAGGACGTCGTAGCCCTGCATGAGGGCCCATCGGGCGACGACGTCCCCGATGGCATAGTTCTTGAGGTGGCCCATGTGGAGGTCGCCACCCGAGGGGTAGGGGAACATCTCGAGGACGTAAAACTTCGGCCGCTTCGGTCGGTCCGGTGCCCGGTACAGGCCGATTTCCTGCCAGAAGGCCTGCCACCGGGGTTCGACCTCGTGAAAGGGATAATGCCGTTCTTCCATCGTCGGCACCTTAAGAAGGCAATGAGGCAATCAGGCAGTAGGGCAGTAAGGGATTGGACGGGTCGTAGCGCTCGCCCCTTCCGCCTTATTGCCTTACTGCCTTACTGCCTTGCTGTCCTTTATCACCCTACCTGTTCGGGCCGGTCGGCCTCGGCGGGAAGCTCCGGGGGCGCCGAGACGACGGGCCAGAAGTCGGCTTGGGTCGAAAACACCTGGGGGAGGGCCGCGTAGGCTTCCGGCCAGTAATGCTTCAGGACCTCGACGTCGTCGAAGATCTCCGTCTGGAAGCCGCCCTGCTGGCTGGAGAACCAGGTCCGGGAGAGACCCAGCCAGGGCGTCAACTCCGCCGACTGCGGGACCAGCTCCATCCGGATGAACTGGGGCCGGTCCTTGTGGGGCATCTGGCAGAAGTCGATCCACCGCCAGGCCCACCGGGCCAGCAGGATTTGCGTCGCCAGGTAGTACCGGCGCCAGTAGGGGTAGACCATGAAGAGCGTCCCGGACGGCTTGACGACGTAGCGGGCCGCCTTCAGGAAGTCGTAGAGGCGGCCGCTGATCTCGTGACGGGCGATGGCCCGCTCGGTCGTCGGGCTAAGCTGGCCTTGAGTCGCCGGGCGGTACGGCGGGTTCGTCACGACGACGTCGGCCACGCTGGCCGGCAGGTACCGCCGGATGCGCCGCACGTCCCCGTGAATCCACTGGAGGGTCTCCTTAAGACGCCACTGGTGGGCATTCCGCTTCGCCAAGCGAAGCAGAGAAGCCTGGATCTCGATGCCGATGGCCCGCCGGAGGGTCGAGTTCTGAAGCGCCAGCGTGATGAGCAAGACGCCACAGCCCGTCCCCAGGTCGACGACCGTGGCGTCCGAGGGTAGACGGACCATCTGCGCCAGCAGGACCGTATCGACCGAGAACCGATAGCCATGGGGATTCTGGACCAGAGGCGGGATCTCCATCGGGCGGCAAAGCCACTGGGCTTGCTGAAGGACGTTCCCGTCGACCGCCATGGCACCTCCCCGGTCGGTGTCGGGTACCCATCTATTAGGATGCAGGATGCGGGATGCAGGATGCAAGATGCAGGATGCGTGATGGCGGGACGGCGTAACGACGTGACGACGCCGGGCCCGGGCCGTTCGCCCCGGCGACGGCTTCTTTCTACACTCCGTCACGTCGTCACGACGTTACGACGTCACGATGCTTGAAAAACCGTCTTTCCCCAAGGGGTCGGAAAAGCTGAACCCATGCGAGTTTCCACGGATCGGACGGTCCTGTTCCCGACCGCAGGGCCGGCCTGGCCCATGCCTGCACGGCACTACTCCCCCGCGCGCCAGAGGGCGACGAGAGCTTCGACTAAAGCCGCTTGCGTCGCATGCTCGGCTTGGACGTGGACGGGCCAGCTCGCTCGAAGAAGGGCCTCCGCTGTCACCGGCCCGATGACGGCGATCCGGCGGGTATACGGCCACCAAAGGAACTCTTCCGGCGGGTAGGCTGAACGCAGAAAGTCCAGGAAGCTTCGGAACGTGGAAGGGCTCGTGAAGGCGACCCAGCGGACTCGTTCCAGCCAAGGCAGGAGCCGGCGTAGACGGTCCACAGGGTAGGCCACGGTCCGATACAGCCGCCATTCCCAGACGTCGGCGCCCATCGACCGCAGGGCCTCGGCCAAGACGGGTCGGCCCTCGGCCCGGGCCAGGAGGACCCGACGCCCGGCCACGTCGACTTTGCGAAAAGCCGCGATGAGGCCCTCCGCTTGATAGACGTCGGGCGGGACTAAGTCCGGCTCGATCCCCCAGGCCCGCAGACGGTCGGCTGTGGCCGGTCCGATGGCGGCCCACCGTAGACCCTGAAGACGGTCCGGGCCCCATCCGTGGGATTCTGCCCAAGCCTGCAAGAAGTCCACGCCCCGGCCGCTCGTCAACACGACCCAGGCGAACGTCTCCGGGGCCTGAACCCAAACGTCCGGCGGTTCGTCCCCCACCTCGAAGGCGATCGTCGGGAAAGGGACCGTAGGGACGCCCTGGGCTTCCAGGGCCTCGCTCATCTCCCATGCTTCCGGCCAGGGTCGCGTGACGAGGACCCAGCCTTTGTCGACGGCCGCCGGGGCGGCCCGCTCCGGTGAATCGAGGACGGCGACGTCCTCGGCCCCGACCCGCCGGAGCCGCTCGACGACCCGGTCCGGTTCCACTGCCAGCCACAGGACCCGGTCGTAAGTCGCCAGCATGGCCGCCAGGCCGGCATCCTCCGCCGGGGCCTCGACCCAGGGGACGTCCAAAGGGCTCCCCAGGGCCTCGACAGGCGGCGGCACCGACTCACCGATCAAGAGTCGGACTGCTTGAAAATAAGGCATGGCCCATGCACCCAGACGGTGCGACCGACCGTCCCACGGGACGACCCACACGCGTGAAGCGCTCATGCGTCGATTGCCTCCTGCCAGTAGCGAAAGGCCGGCTCCGCACGAAGCCGGCGGACGACCTCGTCGGCGGCCACTTCCGGAGACGGGCCCACGGCTTCGGCCCACAGGGATCGGGTTCCGTCCTGCGTCCAAAGGCGGACGACGACGTGAATGACGAAATCGTCCCCCTCGTCTCGGACCGGCCGGGCCTCGGCATACACCCCGGCCGGCGAATGGCACCCGCCGCCCAGGAGGCGGACGACTCGCCGCTCCGTCTGAAGGGCCAGCTCCGTGGGCCGGTCGTTGATCCGCTCGACCCACGGGCGCCACGGGCTGTCCTGTCGCATTTCAACGACGATAACGCCTTGACCGGCGGCCGGGAC
>JAUQPV010000209.1 GCA_030550225.1 Acidobacteriota bacterium
GCCCCGCCAGCCGGACAGCCGTAGGGGCTTCCAGTCCGTGACGACCAGCCGGACGACGTCGCCCGAATCCGGCCAAGCCCACGTCAGGCGTTCGAAAGGGGCAAGGGGCGTCTTCATGGGTAGACCACGGACTACAGACTATAGACCATAGACCATAGACCGTAGACCTGCCCGGCCAAATCGGGTCTCTTCATCTCAAGACGAGGAGACCCAAACTCCCGAGGTGGTCTATGGTTCATGGTGTGTGGTCTGTGGTCCATGGTCCACGTACGCCTGGGCGATCCGGACGGCCAGGGCCCGAATCCGCTGAATCCGCCGGGCCCGTTCGGACACGCTGATGGCCCCCCGGGCGTCCAGGACGTTGAACAGATGGGATAGCTTCAGGCAGTAGTCGTAGGCGACGAGCCAGAGGCCCCGTTCGAGAGCTCGGTAGCCCTCCTGCTCAAAGTCCTCAAACCACCGGAGGTGTCGCTCGACGTCCGCCTCCTCGAAGGCATAGCGGGACCACTGGTACTCTTCTTGCCAACGGACGTCGCGGTAGGTCACGTCCCGGGACCACGGGACGGCGTAGACATCGTCCAGACCATTCAGCATGGCTGTGATCCGTTCGAGGCCATAGGTGATCTCGACGGGGATGACCGTCAGGTCCAGGCCGCCCGCCTGCTGGAAGTAGGTAAATTGCGTGATCTCCAGGCCATCGCAGAGGACCTGCCAGCCGATGCCCCAGGCCCCGAGCGTCGGCGCCTCCCAGTCGTCTTCTTCAAAACGAATGTCGTGGGCGGCGACGTCCAAGCCCAAGGCCGCCAGACTTTGCAGATAGACGTCCTGAACGTCGTCGGGGGCCGGCTTCAAGATGACCTGAAACTGGTAATGCTTGAACAGACGGTTCGGGTTTTCGCCGTAGCGGCCGTCGGCCGGCCGGCGGGAGGGTTGGACGTAAGCGACCCGCCAGGGCTGGGGGCCGAGGACCCGAAAGAAGGTCTCCGGATGCATCGTCCCGGCGCCGACCTCCAGGTCGTAGGGCTCCTGGACGACGCAGCCCTGGTCGGCCCAAAACGTCCGCAGGCGGTGGATGACCTCTTGGAAGGTCCACATGATAGGACGCTCCGTGGGATGCAAGTATAGGATGTAGGATGCAGGATGCAAGATGCAGGCGGCGGGATATGGGATAGCGGCCCCGGGCCTCAGGAGGTAAAGGCCCAGCGACGTCATGCTTCGATTCCGGGGAACCTCAGGCCGGGATAAAACGTTGAAATACAAACAGTCGGGTTTTCCCTCACCCTGCCCTCTCCCACAGGGAGAGGGGTGTTATAAGAGAGCCGTTCGGCCTGTGGAAGCCCGTATAGATTCAGCCTTTCCGACCCTTTGGGTGGACGATTTTTCAAGCATCGTGACGTCGTCACGTCGTGACGACGGGACGGAGTTGAGAAAGAAGCCGTCGCCGGGGCGAACGGCCCGGGATCGGCCTCGTCACGTCGTTACGCCGTCACGCCATCACGTAGCTTGAAAAATCATGCTTCCCAGGCAATGGGAAAGGCCGTCCCGACGCCATTCTCACGGGCCCGAACGGCTATGATAAGCTAAGTTCTCCTGACGATTGGGCGGTCGGTAAGTCGCCCCTGGGGGGGGGAAGGCCGGGTGAGGGAACCTCGTCGCACTAAGGAGGTCGGCATGCGTTCCATGGCATGGTCTCGGCGGCCGCTCTTATCGGGATGTTTTCTCCTCGGCGTTTTAGCCATCTTATGTTCCCCGGGCTGGCCCCAGAAGCCGCCCGCCCCGGGAATAGACGCTTCGCTATTTGAAAACCTGACGTGGCGGAACGTCGGTCCGGGCATCATGGGCGGGCGTTTGACGGACATCGAGGGCGTCCCGGGAAATCCGGACGTTCTGTACGTCGCTTCGGCCTCCGGGGGTCTCTGGAAGACGACCAACGGGGGAATCACGTGGACGCCGATCTTCGACCGACAGGGGACGATCTCCATCGGGGACATCGCTCTCGAGCCGGGGAATCCGGACGTCCTCTGGGTCGGGACCGGCGAGGACAATCCCCGAAACAGCGTGTCCTTCGGCGACGGCGTCTACAAGTCGACCGATGGCGGAAAGACCTGGCAACATATGGGCCTGAAGGACACGGAGCGCATCTCTCGTATCATCGTCCACCCGACGAATCCGGACATCGTTTACGTGGCGGCCATCGGCCATGCCTTCGGGCCGAACCCCGAGCGGGGCGTCTTCATGACGACCGACGGCGGCCGCACCTGGCAGAAGGTCCTTTACACGGACGACCGCCACGGGGCGTCGGACCTCGAGATGGACCCCTCGAATCCCAACATCCTGTATGCGGCCCTGTGGCACTTCGAGCGGAAGCCCTGGAAGTTTGAAAGCGGCGACGAGTCCGGCGGTGTCTACAAGTCCGTCGACGGGGGCCGCACGTGGAAGAAGCTGACGAACGGCCTTCCCAAGCTGATGGGCCGGATCGGCATCAAGGTCGCCCCGAGCCGACCGAACGTCGTGTACGTCATCGTCGAGGCTCGAGAGGGTTCGCTCTACCGCTCGGACGACCGAGGCGAGACGTTCCGGCTCGTGTATAAGGACCCGAACATCGTGAACCGGGGCTTCTACTACGCGGAGACTCGGGTCGACCCGGCCGACGAGGACCGGGTTTACGCCATGTCCCTGGGCCTCTTCGTGTCCATCGACGGGGGCAAGACCTTCCGACGGATCGCCCGCTCGGCCCACGGGGACTTTCACACGCTGTGGATCGACCCCAAGGACCCGAGCCGCCTGTGGGTCGGTGACGACGGTGGCCTCTTCACGTCCCACGACCGGGGCGAGACCTGGGAGTACGTCAATACGATCCCCCTCGGCCAGTTCTATCAGGTCGCCTACGACTTCCGGGAGCCCTTCTACTACGTGTGTGGCGGCCTTCAGGACAACGGGACCTGGTGCGGGCCGAGCCGGACCCGTCACTTCTCTGTCATCCCCAACGACTTCTGGTACCTCGTCAGCTACGGCGACGGCTTCCACGTCACCATCCACCCCAAGAACCCGGACCTCTACCTGACCGAATTCCAAGGCGGCGGAATTCTGCGGACCGAACTCTCGAAGGCCCGTCAGCAGGACGTGAGCCCCCAGCCGAAGCGGAATGACGGCGGCCCCGTCGGCGAGCTGACATACCGTTTCAACTGGAATGCTCCTATCGTCCCGTCCCCTCACGACCCCGACACGGTTTACTTTGGGGGCAACGTCTTGTTTCAGTCGACCGACTTCGGTCAGACCTGGCGGGTCATCAGCCCGGACCTGACGACGAACGACCCCGAAAAGCAGAAGACGGCCGGCGGCCCCGTCTTTCCCGAGAACACGACGGCCGAGTACCACTGCACGATCACGACCGTCGGGGAGTCGCCCGTCCAGAAGGGCGTCCTCTGGGTCGGGACCGATGACGGTAACGTCCAGGTCTCGCGAGACGGCGGCCAGAGTTGGGCGAACCTTATCCAAAACATCAAGGGCTTACCCCCGAACTCGCCCGTCTCCCACGTGGAACCCTCCCGGACCGGCGCCGGCGTCGCCTACGTGACCTTCGACCGCCACATGTTCGACGACTTCCGGCCCTACGTCTTCAAGACGACCGACTTCGGCCAAACCTGGACGAACATCACGGGCAACCTCCCCGAGAAGGGCTACGTCCACGTCCTCCGGGAGGACCCCAAGAACCCGAACGTCCTGTACGTCGGGACCGAATTGGGCATTTTCGTGTCCTTCACCGGGGGCCGTCAGTGGGTCCCCCTTCGGATGAAGAATCTCCCGACGGTCGCCGTCCACGACATCCAGGTCCACCCCCGGGACAACGACCTGATCATCGGGACGCATGGCCGGGGGATTTGGATCCTGGACGACATCACGTTTCTCCAAGACCTCCCGACGGCTGACCTCCAGAAGCCGGCTTACTTGTTCCCGCTTCGACCGGCGCTTTTGTTCGACACGATCCGGACCCGGGTCACCCTCGGCGATAAGCCCTTCCGGGCCGAGAACCCGCCCTACGGGGCGCTGATCACTTACTACCTGCGGGAAAAGCCCGACGAGAAGGTCGAGGTCCAAATCCAAATCCTCGGCCCCGACGGAAAGGTCATCCGGGAATTGAAGAAGCCGCCCCGCGAAAAGGGCCTGAACCGTATCGCCTGGGACCTCCGATACGAACCGCCCCGACCGCGGCAGGAGGCCGAAGAGGGTGAGGTCTCCTTCTTCGGCGCCCCACGGGGGCCGCGGGTCCTGCCCGGGACGTACACGGTCAAGCTCATCGTCGGTTCCGACGAGTGGACCCAGACCGTGGACGTCCGACTCGACCCGACGCTGGACGTATCGGCTTCTGACCTCCAGACGGCCCACGATACGGCCCTGCGACTTCGGGACATGATGTCCGGTCTTAACGACGCCCTCCGGGCCTTGGACAGCGTCGAGGCCCAGACGAAACAACTCCAGAGTGCCCTCCGGACGGCTACGGCCAAAACGCCGGACGAGGTGGCTCAGGCCCTCGAAGCCGCTCTGCAAGAGGTCGAAACGCTACGGAAAGAGCTGGTCCGGGACACGTCCCTCGCCTACGGCTACGGACCCAAGCTCTTCGAGCACGTGCGGTCCCTCTTTTTCGACATCGACCAGGTCTTGGCCGCCCCGACGCCCTACCAGATGGCATTCTTCCGGCAACTTCAGGCCGAATCCAAGGCCAAGGTCGGCAACGTCTACTCGTCTCTGCAGGCTACGGCCCAGCGGGTCAACAGCCTCCTCCAGCAACACGGTCTGGGCGGTGGTCTGCTCGTCGGCAAGCCCCCGCAGGAGTAGCATGAAGGTCTCGGGTGTCAGGTCTCAACACTCATAGCCGTTTGGTTCGGGAGAATGGCGTCGGGGCAGCCTTTCCCATGACCCGGGGAGCACGATGTCTCAAGCTTCGTGATGGCGTGACGTCGTGACGACGTGACGAGGCCGATCCGGACCGTTTTGCCCCAACGCTGGCTTCCGCCTCAATTTTGTCACGCCGTCACGTCATTACGACGTCACGACGCTTGAAAAACCGTCTTCCTCGCAGGGTCAGAAAGACTAAATCCATGCGGGTTTTCACGAACCGAACGGCTCTGGTTTTTCACCGGGTTCGATTGGGACGGCCGGACGGCTCGGTGTCGGACGTCGAATCCGACGTGGCCGTCGAGGCTGGCCGCATCGCCTGGGTCCGGCCGG
>JAUQPV010000210.1 GCA_030550225.1 Acidobacteriota bacterium
GACCTGCTGGGTCGCCCCTCGACATCAAGTTCCCATAGCAGAGCTGTTCGATCGGGAGAAATGCGGTTCCCATCCGGGAAAACGGTGGCCCGGAGATCTCGATTTTTCAAGCTTCTTCAAGTTGCCACCGGCAGGACGGCCGGTAGTCGGAGGATTCCGCCCGTCGATGGGCCGGCAAGATGCGGGGGCTCCCAGTATAAGGTCCAGGGTCAATGGTCCAGGGTCTGGGGTCCCAAGCTGGAAACATCGGGCCTTCAGAGGGGTCTCTTTTCCGCTTCCCATCCTACTTTTCACCTCCCGAACGCCTCTGATAGCCAACCCCTCGTCAACGACGCGGGCGGTCGTTGGCCTTCCGTTGGGCGTCCATGACGACGAGGGCCGTCATGCGGACGATGTCCTCGACCGTGGCCGACCGGGGAAGCGCATGGGCCGCCCGTCGGGGACCCAGCAGGACGGGGCCCAAGACGGCCGCCTCGCTGAGCTTCTGAATCAGTTTGTACCCGATGTTGGCCGCATTGAGGTCAGGAAAGATGAGGACGTTGGCCCGGCCCTTCAGGCGGCTGAAGGGGTAGAATTCCTCCATGATGTGGGGGTCCAAGGCCACGTCGGCCTGCATTTCCCCGTCGGCCATCACGTCAGGCGCGATCTGACGGAAGAGCTCGACGGCCCGAGCGACCTTCTCGACCTCGGGCCTTCGCACGGCCCCGAAGTTGGAGAACGACAGGAAGGCGACCCGCGGTTCGATGCCCAGTTCCCGGACGAACTGGACCGTCAACCAAGCGATTTGGGCCAACTGTTCAGCCGTCGGGTCGATGTTCACCGACGTGTCGGCCATGAAGTAGATGTCCCCTTGGAGGTCGACGATGTGGAGGCCGGTCGCCGGGGCACCCGGCTCGGTCCGGATGATCTGGAGGATCGGCCGGATGGCGTCGTCGAACTCAGACGTCAGGCCCGTCAACATGCCGTCGGCATCGCCCATGAGGACCATCATGGCGCCAAACACGTTCGGATGGGCCACGGCGTGATAGGCATGGTAGTAGACCATGCCCTTTCGCTGGCGGAGTTCGAAAAGTCGCCGGGCGTAGGCCTCCCGCCGAGGGTCCGTCACGGGGTCGACGATGACGGGCCGAAACGAGGCGGCCCCGATGCGGCCCAGGACAGGTTCGATGAGCTCCCGGCGCCCCAGCAAGATAGGCTCGGCCAGGCCCTCATAGTGTGCCTGGAAGGCGGCCCGGATGATGCGTTCGTCTTCGCCCTCGGGGTAGACGACGCGCTTCGGTTCCCGGCGGGCCGACTGCATGATAATGTAAGCGGCGTGGCCCCCGAGCTCGACCCTTTCGCGCAAGGATTCGGCGTAACGGTCGATGTCGATGACCCGTCGGGCGACGCCAGACTCGATGGCGGCCTTCGCCACGGCAGGTGCCTCCCAGTAAAGCACGCGGGGGTCCAGGGGCTTGGGGATGAGGTACTCGGGACCGAATTCCAGGCGGGTAACGCCGTAAGCTCGCATGACATAATCGGGGACGGGCTCTCGGGCCAGGGCGGCCAGGGCATACGTAGCGGCCAGTTTCATCTCTTCGGTGATCTTGCGGGCTCGCACGTCGAGGGCCCCCCGGAAGATGAAGGGAAAGCCGAGGACGTTATTGACCTGGTTGGGGTAGTCCGAACGGCCGGTCGCCACGATGGCGTCCGGACGAGCGGCCTTAGCTTCTTCATAGGGGATCTCGGGGATGGGGTTGGCGAGGGCGAAGATGATGGGCCGGGCGGCCATGCGACGGACCATGTCGCCGGTGACGACGTTACCGACCGAGAGGCCCAGGAACATGTCGGCGCCCTCCAGGGCCTCGGCCAGGGTCCGGACGCGGGTCTCGACGGCAAACTCCCGCTTGTACGGGTTCAAGTCCGTACGGCCGACGTGGAGGACGCCCTTGCTGTCGAACATGAGGATGTTCGACTTGCGAACGCCCAGGCGGACGTAGTAGCGAGCGCAGGCGATGGCCGAGGCGCCGGCGCCGTTGATGACGACCCGGACGTCCTCGATGCGCTTCCCGACCAGCTCAAGGGCATTCAACAGGGCGGCCCCTGAGATGATGGCCGTCCCGTGCTGGTCGTCATGGAAGACGGGGATGTCCAGCCGTTCGGCGAGGCGCGCCTCGATATAGAAACACTCCGGCGCCTTGATGTCCTCGAGGTTAATGCCCCCAAAGGTGGGAGCTATCTTACTCACGATCGTGACGAACTCGTCGGGGTCGTGGGTGTCGACCTCGATGTCAATGGCGTCGACGTAAGCGAACCGTTTGAACAGGACGCACTTGCCCTCCATGACGGGTTTGCCGGCCAGGGCCCCGATGTCGCCGAGGCCGAGGACGGCCGTGCCGTTCGTGATGACGGCGACGAGGTTTCCCTTGATCGTATAGTCATACGCCGCCTCCGGGTCCTGCTGGATGACCAGGCAGGGCTCGGCCACGCCGGGCGTGTAGGCCAACGAGAGGTCCCGCTGGGTCGCACACGGCTTGGTCACCCGGACCTCCAGCTTCCCGGGGCGGGGCTCCCGATGATACCGTAAGGCTTCATCGCGAGTAGTGGTCATAATGAGGCCTCCTTCGCTCGGTCCTGGGTGCTGGGTGTTGGGTCTTGGGAGAGACCCAAGACCCAACGCCTAACACCGGGCACGCAGGAGGCCCCGCTCGTAGGCCGCCCGTTCCAACTCCTCCCGGAAGGCCGGATGGGCGATGGCGATGAGGGCCTCGGCCCGCTGACGGAGGTTCTTCCCAAAGAGGTAGGCCACGCCATACTCGGTCACGACGTAGTGCACGTCCGCTCGGGTCGTCACGACACCGGCCCCGGGTTTCAAGAGGGGCACGATACGGGAGACGGTGCCCCCCTTGGCCGTCGACGGCAGGGCGATGATGGGCTTCCCGCCTCGGGCGGCGGCGGCGCCCCGGACGAAGTCGACCTGACCCCCGAAGCCACTATAAATGTAAGTCCCTAAGGAATCGGCACATACCTGGCCCGTGAGGTCGACCTCGAGGGCTGAGTTGATGGCGACCATCCGGTCGTTCCGGGCGATGATGAAGGGATCGTTCGTGTAATCGCAAGGGTGGAACTCGAAGACGGGATTATTGTGGACGTAGGCATACATCGCCTGGGAACTCAGGATGAAAGAGGCGACGACCTTCCCGGTATGGAGCGTCTTGCGGGCGCCCGTGATGACACCGGCCTCGAGGAGCTCCATGATGCCATCGGAGACCATCTCCGAGTGGACACCGAGGTCCCGGTGGTCCTTCAGGTGCGCCAGGACGGCGTCAGGGATCCCGCCGATGCCCACCTGGAGGGTGTCACCGTCGTCCACGAGCTCTGCCACGTAGCGGCCGATACGGAGCTCCACGTCTGTCGCCGGCCGGCGCTCCAGCTCGGGGATAGGCTCGTCGACTTCCACGAGGGCCTCGACTCGCGACACGTGGATGAACACGTCGCCCAGCGTCCGGGGCATCCGGGGGTTCACCTGAGCGATGACGCTACGGGCACACTCGGCCGCCGCCTTCGTCATCAGGCACTCGACCCCGTAGCTCAGAAATCCGTGCTCATCCGGCGGCGACGTGTGGATGAGGGCCACGTCGATGGGAATCTGGCCGGACTTGAAGAGTCGTGGAATCTGATGGAGGTGGATGGGAATGTAGTCGGCCCGACCGCTATTGACGGCATCCCGGTCGGCGCTCCCGACGAAGAAGGTGTTGAGACGAAAATGTCCCTCCATGCCCGGTCGGGACAGGGGATTCTCCCCAAAGATGGGTCCGTGGATGAGCTCCACGTCGTGGAGTTCCGAGGCCCGCGCCGCCAACGCCCGCAGGAGCGCCAAGGGCGCCGCCCCGTTGCCGGCCACGTAAACCCGATGGCCGCTCTGGATGAGGGCCACGGCCTCTTCCGCAGACCGAAGCCGACTCCGGTAGATCGAGGCCCAGCTCATCCTTCCAGCTCCAAGAGTCGTTCCAGTCGGTCGGTCGGCACGTTCGGCGGCGGCGCGACGGGTCCTACGAAGACGCCTTGGTACACGTAGACGCCCCGGCGCAGGTCGAAGGACACCCGCAAGGCCTCCTCCAAAGGTCTCTGGACCAGTTCCCGAAGATACGGTAGGAGCGCCGTCGTCAGGGCGTAGCTCGCCGTCCGAGGGACATAAGCCGGCACGTTGGGGACGCAGAAGTGGATCACGCCGTGGACCTGATAGACGTGCTCGAAGCCCGGCGTCAGCCGGGAAGTCTCGACAGCCCCGCCCTGGTCGATAGAAAAATCGAGGATCACGGCCCCCGGCTTCATCCGACGGACCATGGCCTCGGTCACGAGGACGGGTGCCCGGGCCCCTGGCTCGAGGACGGCCGTGATGAGGACGTCGGCAAAGGGAATCATCTTCTCGAGGTAATGCTGGGAGATGAGGACCGTCACGACCCCGCCATGACTCAGTTGATACAGCCGCTCGAGCCTCTGGAAGTCCTTGTCCATCACGTATACATTGGCCCCGACCCGATGGAACAGTAGGGCCGCCGTCGACCCCAGATTTCCAGCCCCGATGATGACGACTTCCGCCGGGGGAATCCCCGGCAGGCCCGGGATGAGAATCCCCCGGCCCCCCGGGACCCCGGCCTCCAGAAGGCGGGCCGCAATTTGATAGGCCATGAGACCGGCGATGCGACTCATGGGCTTCAAGACCGGAAGGTCGCCCTCGGGCGTCTGGATGACCTCGTAGCCGATGGCCGTGACCCGCCGGGCGGCCAGTGCTTCTAAGAAATCCGTCGGCGCCACGGCCAGGTGGAGAAAGGCCAGCAGGGCCTGCCCCTCCCGAAATAGGTCGTACTCGCCCGGTTGCGGACGGGCGACCCTCACGACGAGGTCCGACCGCTGATAGACCTCCGCCCGGTCGTACACGACGTGGGCCCCCGCCTGCCGATACTCGTCGTCGGTGAAGCCGGCCATCCGACCGGCCCCCGACTCGACGAGGACGGTCGCCCCCAGGGCCGTCAGCTCCCGGACGCCCGCCGGCGTCAGGACGACCCGCCGCTCGGTCATCCGGCCCTCATCGAACTCCCGCGGCACGCCGACCGAGACCATAGTATTCGCCCCCTTCGCACCCCCCTATTGCTTTGTCGATAGGCTAAAGGCCGGAAGGCCACGGTTCTGCAGACGGGACGTCTGCGCTCCGGCAGACGGGGACGTCTGC
>JAUQPV010000211.1 GCA_030550225.1 Acidobacteriota bacterium
TGAGGGAAATTCCCGACGGGGTGTTCTCGACCTACCTGCGGGCCAGTCGCCAGGGCGTGATGGACCTCCCTCCTCCCAAGGGCCACTTTCTCAGTATGATCCCGCCCGTCGAGTTTTCGGACATCCGGTCGGTGATCGGCATGGGTCCGGCCGACGCCATGCGTTTCCTGGTCGTCTCGGTCAGGGAAGACATGGTCCAAGGTTCCATCATCGAAGGGCTGTATAGCCGGACGCCCCGCGTGACGCCCTGGGCCGGGTTCGGGGGGAGTGTCGCCACGGTCAGTCCCTACGTGAGCCGGGAGCGGCCGGTGAATGCGTCGCCCGACGAGGTGTGCTGGGTGGAAGACGTCGACCACGGCCCATACAGGGGGCGGGATGTGTACTGTGCGGTAGTGGGGGGCTCTAAGTCTCGGGTTGCCCATCTGGACGGGAGGGTGAACGGGACGTTCTTTGCGGGTCCGTTGGTGGGCCAGGTGAGGGGCATCGCTGTGTCGACGGACACGTCGACGGACACGCGGTGGTTCTACGTGGCGTATGAGGCGGCGGATAAGCCCGGGTGGTACCGTATCGAGCGAGTGCGGAGAGGCAACACGCCCTCCGATGAGGTCGACATACAGTTCGGGAACATGGACTTTAGGATCGTGCCGGGCAAGAAGCGGGTCGGGATGGACGCCGACGTCGAGCTGTGGGTCGCCGCCGGGATGGAGACGCCGGGATGCAGCGGGCGCAGCGGCCAGACGTGTATGATTTATATCCTGTCAAACGAGACGGTCGTGGTCGCCGGGACGCTCGAGAAGCCGATGGAGGACGTCGAGATCGAGTGGCGGTGGTGGGACGGCCACGGACATGTGTGGTACCTCCAGTCTATCGGGGCCCTGGGGATCGATTGGCAGCATGATCTCTACAACAGCGTCTTTGCGAGAGGCAAGGACGGCTCGACCTCCTATCAGCAGTTACAGGTCAACACGCTCCACCTCCCGAGGACGACGGCCGGGCGATGGGAATTCGGTAGCAAAAAAGTCGTGATCTCGTCAGCTCCGAGAGGGGTCCAGGAGGCCGCGGGGTGGCCGGAGGCCGAGCAGGTGGCCCCCCGGGTCATAAGGGTCCCGGTCCAGGTCGGTTTTGCGAACCATCCTGTCTACCTGCGGGTTCTGGACCCACCGGATCTGGCAGGGTATGCGCCGGTGGGGTGCCGTGGCCGACCCGAATGCATGTGTCCCGAAGAAGGGGGTCCCTTCCTGCAGGCATGCGACAATCAAGTGTGGCAAGTGTGGCCAGCCCCTGCTGATTGGGGCCTCTGCGCGGCTCTGCCATGCACGAACCCCGTTCGGGTCCTGCAAACCGGCTCCGACGGCCAAGGGAAGGCCTCCGTCTACCTGAAGCTCCCCATGACATACAGCGGGGATAACCTCGTTCTGCAAATCCACTATGCGCCGCTCCAGCAAGCACCCCAGGGATCCGAGCCGGTCCTGAACTATTCAGAAATCTATACGGGCTGGAAGCGGGTGTTCGTCGAGGCCGACTTCATGTTCCGCTATGGGGGCCTGCTGGCCGTAAATTGCAACAGATGCAACCAGATTGTCGTCTACCCGTGGTCCAACGTGCAGGTGGGCGACATCATCGTCGTCTTCACCGAACCCCGAACTAACGTGCAGACGACCTTCCCCTACCTGCCGGGGTCGCAGGCCGAACTCCGGCGGGTCCGGAGGGTACAGACATGCCCTGGCCTGCCCCCATGCAATCAGCCGGGCGTGCGTGCAGGAGATATAGTCTTGGAGCTGGAATGCGTCCCGGGGGCCCCGGGTGAGTGTTCGGAGGATGGCAGTCTCACCGGTCTATATGAGGCGTCGGAACGGGACAACGAGGGCCGACCCACGTTCAAAAATGGGCGCAGCGCCGGCGTCGGCGTCGTCCACCGGGAGGTGCGCCCGTCGCCGACGGCGGTCGCCCCCCTCAGGTCGAAGGGCGCCGGATGGGTCCCGAGGAGACCTTCTCCTCCAAGGCCTTTGCCATCCCCCCTGTCCAAGGCCTCCGCCGCTCCCCTGTGGTTTCGGGCTTACGGGGAGGAGGGGCTTGGGAGGATCAGTATATGGGCCCTCGTACCGGCCCCGTTGGCAGGTGATTTCATCGCCGTCGGTGATTGGAATGACGGGTCAAACCTCGACGGCTGGTTGGCCATGATCGATGCCCAGGGCCACATCCTCTGGGAACGCCGCATCGGAAACGCCGACTCTTGGGAGGGCTTCTGGTCCGCGGTCGTCACGACCGATGGGTACATCCTGGCCTTGGGATGGGCTTACGCCCCCCTACCGGATGGTTCACTCAATCCGGATATATGGGTTGCCCGCCTGGGACCTTTGGGACACCTGATGTGGCAGAAGCGATACGGGGCTATCGACCCCATGGAGTCGGACCCGGATTGTCGGTATGGCCGGGAGGGAGCCGTCGCCGCCGTATCCACGGCCGACGGGGGCCTCCTCCTGCTGGCCGGTGTCGAGTTCACTCCTCGAGGTTTCCCCTGCTTTCGGCAGGTCTCCCGGTGGGGGCCCTGGGTCCTTCGCCTGGATAGGTCGGGAAACGTCGAGTGGCATCGTATGTACAGCAGTTATACGGGGAGCGACTTCTACGTGTCCCTCCTGTCGGCGATGACCGGGATGCCCGACGGGGGCGTGGCCATCACCGGCCGGGCCTCCCTGAGGGGAGGGGACGACGACTTGTGGGTCCTCCGCTTGGACGAGCAAGGCGAGGTCGTGTGGAATAAGGTCTACATGGTGCCCGGAGAAGACATGGGTCTGGATATCGCTTCGTGGCACAAAGGCCTCATCGCCGTCGGGCTCCGATGGCCCTTCCACGACCGGCCCGGCGGATGGGCCCTCCGCCTGGACGGCGCCGGTGCTGTCGTCTGGCAAAAGGCCTATGGGCAGGTCGACGAGAGCGAAGGGAACGGGCGCGGCTTTAGCTTCGTCCGGCCCCGGGATGAGGGTATCATCGTCGCCGGATGGATCGAGACGGCGGAGGATCCCCTCTGGGTCCTCCGCCTTTCCGCCCGGACGGGGGACGCTTTGTGGCAGAAGCGGTACTCAGCGGGCGGCTGGCCGAGCGCCATGACCCTTACCTCGGGCAACGTGGTCATAGCGGCAGGCTTGCAGGCCCTCCTGACGGTCAACCCCACGGACGGCGGGGCCGCCTGTGGCTTGGCGAAAGAGGTCGAGGCGACCGTCGTCGATACGACGGCCGTCGCCGCAGATGCCTGGATGGACGAATCCTTCCAACCCGACGTCGAAGACGCCCCGACGACGGCTTCGGTCTATTCGATGACCTCCCCGGAAGACGACCTCTGCCAGACCTTCACGCTCAGCCTGCAACCGGATAACGTGACCGTCCGGGCGGGCGAATCAGTCGCCCTGAGCTCTATCCTCACGTCGGTCAACGGCTTCAGCGGGGACGTGAGCCTGGCCTGCGAGGAGGCGCCGCCGGAGCCCAGCTTGCGCATCCGTCAGGCTCCCCCCTGGTGGCAGTGGAGGCGGCCGGGCAGGTCTTCCGTCTCGGAGTCGGGGGGACTCCCCGAGGGATTCCAGTGCACGTTCGACCCCAACCCGGTGACCCTGAGCGGCGGGGGGAAGGCCGAGAGCCGGCTGACGATTACGGTGGGACCCGATGTCCTGCCGGGTCTCTACGGGATTCCCGTGACGGCCAAGGGTCGGCGCCTGCGGGTGGCGACCCAGGTCGCGCTGGCAGAGGTCCTGCCGGGGAAGGATCAGGAGAAGGCCTGCCGGTGTAAGGACTTCCCGATATGCCACGAGGTATCAGAGGCGTGCTTCTGGAGGGCCGACCTGGGGAACGTCGCGGAGCCCTTCTCGGATGCCTTCATCCTGGTGTCCCGCTACCCCGCGGTCGTTGACCCCCGGCAACTGGGAGAAGGCGAGGGCGCCGTTCCCTACCTGCCAGAGTTCGTTATAGACCTTAGATCCAATTGCGAACCATTCTACGCGATGCTTCGCTTCCATCAGATTTGGTTTGCTCATAGGAGTCCTGAGGATCGGCAATATGAGAACTGTGACCCATGTGTCGGATGTGGCAATTTTCCACAAAACTACTTTCACGTGATCGGCGGGACTCAGGAGGTCGACGGTGGTGCTCTCGGCGTAAGTGTGTCGATATCAGATGTGTCATTCGTCTTTGGGCAGTCTATCGAGACCCTCTGCAGGCAGGCATGTACTCCGGGACCGGAAAAGATGCCGAACGTGTACCGATCTGTGACAAACCACGAGTTGGTCCATCAGTTTGAAGTGAATGAGCGTGAGCCATGCACGGAGAAGACAAAGGGGCATGACGACCACGTGGCGTGGTGTGGGCAGTGCGGGGGGCCTCACCCTATCGAGAAGTGTCTGATGCACTTGGGCCGCGTTCTTAATGATAAGGAGGACGGGGTGGACCGGCTGGACTGCTACAACCTGATCGGTTCGATGGAGAATCCGGTGTGCCGGGCGGATATCGGGAAGATCTGGTGTGGGGAAGCGTTGCGCACGACATCGGACCCCAAATAAGCCCCGCCGACGGCGGTCTGCGGTCTACCGTCGGCGGTCCCACAGGAGGTGGGTCATGCGGTGGATAAGCCGAATCGTCTGGACGGTGTGGGTGGTCTTGGGCCCCGACCTGGGGTGGGGCGCCGAGCCCCTGATCCTGGTCCTGAGGGGGCCCGAGCGGGTCCGGATGGAGGATGTCCTGGGGGCCCACCCTGTATCCCTTGGATTTGAGGCCTGGGTGGTGAATCCGGGGCCTCAGGAGTGGCGGGTCGGCACAACTCGATATAGTGATTACTGGAGGGTGGTCGTGGAGGGCCCAAGCCTGGACCCGAGGTGTAGGGGAAGAAGGGATGGAAACATTATTATATGTTTCGCAGGCTTTCCGACGGATCGGCTGGCGCCGGGTCAGAAGGAGCTTGATTCCATTTTAGAATGGGGTGGGATCGTGGGTCCGGGTCGGTACCGGATGTGGTTGGAGTATGACGGGACGGAGATTCCGGAGGATGCGGAGAGGCTCCAGGACGAGGTGGAGCATAAGAAGGGGCCGCCCTTTTTGCGGATGCATCTGAAGTCGAAACCGATTGAGTTTGAGGTCCTTCCCCTGCGGGGGGTGGATGCGGAGATGGTGGCCCGGTGGCAGAAGTGGAATCCGGGTCGGCCCCTATGTGAATTTCCGG
>JAUQPV010000212.1 GCA_030550225.1 Acidobacteriota bacterium
TCTGACGTGGGCGGCGGGTGTGTTTCGGGACACCGACGGTTTCGGCAACGGCGAGGGGGACGGCGAGTACAGCCTGACGGGTCGTCTGACGGGCCTGCCGTGGTATGCCGACGAGGGTCGGCACCTGGTCCACGTGGGAGTCGCCTTGAGTCAACGGAAGCCCCACGGCGACCAGGTCCGGTTCCGGCTCCGGCCGGAGGTCTTCATCGCACCCAACTTTGTCGACACGAAGGACATCCGGGTCGACGGGACCCGTCTGTTGGGGGCCGAGGGGGCCGTCGTCTTCGGGCCATTTTCGGTCCAAGGTGAGTACATCATGACGACCCTGGAACGGGTCACGGGGTCCGACGTGACGTTTTCGGGCTTTTACGTGTATGCGAGCGTATTCCTGACGGGCGAGCACCGGGTGTACAAGACGTCGGCTGGGGCCTTCGACCGGGTCAAGCCCCGAAAGAGCTTAGCCGACGGGGGACCGGGCGCTGTCGAGGTCGCCGTGCGGTACTCCTGGCTGGACCTGGACGACCGGGACGTTCGGGGCGGCCGCCTGGCGGACCTGACGGTCGGTCTGAACTGGTACCTGAACAGTCATACGGCCGTGAAGGTCAACTACGTCCGGGCCGACCGCCGGAACGTGGGGACGGCCCAATTCCTGCTGACCCGCTTCCAGGTGGACTTCTGATTCGGTGATAGGAGCCGGGAGTCATCCCGACTCCATCCTTGGGACGCCGGCCGTCCGGCTGGTTCCCCCTGTCCCGGTGCCACCCGTCATGGCGGTGTCAACCTCAGAGCCGCGGCGTCCTGCACTTTCAGTGCATCGGACCGTTCTGGTAAAATGATCCTACGTACCCCCTTAGTTCGGTCGAATCACGGCGGACCAGCCTTTCCATCCGTAAATCGGGTGGGGTGGCTTTGCGTCCCGACTGGGATGGCATGACGGGAGAGGGCATCGAGGCCGAAGGAAGGCCGTCGCCTCTGTCCCATCCTCCGAACGTTACGTCTATGCATGACCGCCCCCGGAAGAGAACGCTTTGCGGAGGTCGACCCCATGAAGAAGGTCCTGAAAAAGCTGGCGGAATCCCTGTTTCGGCGGATACCCATTCCTGAGGTCGAGGCCCACTGCGACGCCCCCTGCGGCGTGTACGACCCAGCTTCGGCCCGTATCGCGGCGGAGGCTGTCCTCCAGCTCACGCAAAAGATCCTCGACCTCAAGCCGCCGGCCTCGAACGACGTGGCCGCCCAGCACGCCTACTTCAATACCCTCACTCGGTACATCACCATCAAGGAACAGCAGGCCGAGATCGCGAAGCGAGAAATCTTGATCCTGTGGACCGACTACTTTAAGGCGGACCATCTGAAGGAGTTCCCGAACCTGCATGAGCTCGTCTGGAAGGCCACGAAGCTGTGCTCGGCGGTCAAGCGGGAGGTCAGCCTCGAACACGCCCGGGAGCTCTTGGACGTGATCCGGCAGATTCACGACATCTTCTGGAAGACGAAGGGCCGAGAGGTCCCATGGTACTTGGCCAGTTGAGGGCCGCGAGGGTCGGGTTCCGCTGGCGCTGGCGGATTTACCGGGTCCGGGGCGCCAGTATGGCCCCGACCCTTCAAGACGGGGATTATGTTCTCGTCGATGCAAGCGCCTATCGGAAGGGGCCGCCGCGGCCTGGGGACGTCGTCGTGGCCCGGCATCCCTTCTATGAGGACCGCCACATCGTCAAGCGGGTGCGGGCTGTCCTCGAGAGGGGGGACCTCTTCTTAGAAGGCGACGCTCCCTATGACTCGACGGACTCCCACGCCTTAGGTCCTGTCCCGGTGTCGCAGGTCGTCGGCCGGGTCATCCGCCGGTGGTCTCTCCGCCGATAGGGCCGGTCGGTTCGCAGGCCGGAGGCCTGCATTCCGCAGGCGGGACGTCTGCGTTCCCGCAGGCGGGGACGCCTGCGCTCCGGCAGACGGGGACGTCTGCATTCCCGCAGACGGGGACGTCTGCGCTCCGGGACGTCTGCGTTCCGAGGGGATGATGGTCGAGCTGTTTACGATATTTGGTCTGGGTCTGGCCCTGGGTTTTAAGCACGCCCTCGACGCGGACCACGTGGCGGCAATCCTCTCGCTGGTCAGCGAGACCCGGAGCCTCCGCCGGGCGGCCCTTTACGGGGCCTTCTGGGGCATCGGTCATACGCTGACCCTCTTCGTCGTCGGGACGGTCCTGCTCCTCCTGAAGTGGGAGATCCCAGTCCGGATGGCACGGACCTTTGAGATGTTGGTCGGTGCTGTCCTGGTCGGCCTGGGGGTTCATGTTCTGGTCCGGGTGTACCGGGAGAAGGCCCACATTCACTGGCACTCGCATGGCGACGTCACCCACATTCATTTTCATTCTCACCGTCACTCGGCCGAGCACGACCACGTGCACCGACCCCTGCTGGTCGGCGTCGTCCACGGCCTGGCGGGCTCTGGGAGCCTAACCCTGCTGGTGATGACGACACTCTCGTCGATCCTCCAGGGCATCGTCTTTATTCTCGTATTTGGTCTCGGCTCCATCCTGGGGATGGTCCTGACGGGAGCGGCCGTCGGGGTGCCGTTTACGCTGACCCGGCGGCTGGAGCGGCTTCATCGGGTCGTTCAGGCCGTGGCGGGCGGGCTGAGCATTGCCGTCGGGCTTCTCATGATCGTGGAGATCGGCTTCTTACGGTCGGCGGGATGACAGGGCGAAGTGGCTCCTATAGCTTACGGATCATGGTTCATAGCTCATGACCCCGGGAGCCAGGAGCCAGTCGAGTCTGGACCGATGCGTCCTAAAGGACCTCGTCCCAGAGATCTCACAGGACTGTGCCGTCAGGGACGACGGCGTTTTTCGGGATCACGATGATCCCGTCCCGGATGGAGTAGAAGTTCCCGTCGGCGTTCTGGAGGCCCTGGGTGTTGACCAGACGGACACCCCGGCCGATGCGGACGTTCTTGTCGATGATAGCCTGCCGGATGACAGCGTCCGGCCCGACACCGACGGGCGGCTCACCCCGCCGCCGGGCCGCCTCAGCCTCGGCGGGGGACTCGTAAAAGTCGGCGCCCATCATGAGGACGGCCTCCAGCTCTGTGTTCTCTCGGATGACGCTCCGGATCCCGATGACCGAACGCCGGATCCGGGCCCCTTCGATGACACAACCCTCGGCGATCAAGCTGTCGATGACCTCGCTCCGGAGGACCCGGGAGGGGGGTAAATGGCGGTGGCGGGTATAAATCGGCCGCTCGGGGTCAAAGAAGCTGAAGGGTGGGTCCGGACCCGTCAGGGCGATGTTGGCCTCGTAGAAGGACCGAATGTTCCCGATATCGACCCAGTATCCCGAGAACAGGTATCCGAACACCCGGTAGTGGGCGACGGCGTGGGGAATGATCTCCTTCCCGAAGTCGATGAAGGGCGTCCCCGTCAGAAGTTCGAACAGCACGGGGCGGTTGAAGATGTAAATCCCCATCGAGGCCAGGTACCAGGGATGGTCTGCGGCCAATTCGGGCGGGACCATCGTCGGCGGGACGGCCAGGGGTGGCAGTCGGTGCGGCGGTGGCTTCTCGACGAACTGGACGATACGGCTCTCCTCGTCGATGACGGCGATCCCCAGCTCCGACGCCGGCTCAGGTGGGACGAACTTCAGGGCGATGGAGACGTCCGCTTGGAGGGCCTTATGGCGTTCGACGAAGTCCCGAAGGTCGAGCCGATAGAGCTGGTCCCCGCTGAGGATCAGGAAGTAGCGATGGGGGAGGGGCCGGAAGTGACGGAGGTTCCGTCGGACGGCGTCGGCCGTCCCGAGATACCATCCCTCGTACTCGTAAGTCTGCTCGGCGGCCAGAATGTCCACGAAGCCGTTGGAGAAGGCGTCGAACTTGTAAGTCTGGACGATGTGCCGATTCAAGGACGCCGAGTTGTACTGCGTCAGGACGAAAATTTGATCGAATCCGGCGTGAATGCAATTGCTGATAGGGATGTCGATGAGGCGGTACTTGCCGCCGATGGGGACGGCCGGCTTGGCCCGGTCCTTCGTCAGCGGAAACAGGCGGGTGCCCCGCCCGCCGCCGAGGATGACGCAGAGGACTTCCTGGGCGCTGACGGTGTTCGATCGTCTCATGGCTGATCCGGTGGGGGTCGTTTCGAGCGGGCCCGCTTGACCAAAGCGTCCATGACCATCTGGAGGATGTCATGTTGGGCCCGGTCCTGTTTATGGATGATGGCCAGACAATGGCCCAGGGGGATCGACTGACGGACCGTGTCCGGGTCGTGCGAGGTCAACACGATGATGCGGCTCCGGTCGACGCCCCGTCGCACGGCCAACTCCAGAAAGGCCGGCCCGCGCAGGTCGGGGAGCTCGTAATCCATGATGAGGACGTCCACGTCGGGTTGCAAGTACCGGAGGGCCTCCCAGGGATGGCAGAAGTCGTGGACCTCGACCTCATCGGCGTAGCGCTCCCGGAGTTTCCGACGCAGGTACCAACCGACCAGGGGATCATCATCCACGATCACGCACTTCACGCCGGGTCTTCTCCGGTTGGGACGGAAGCGGCGACATCGCCTGGACGGCGGCCAGCCACGGCGAGACCCGCAGGGTAACGGGTCGCCTCGAGCCGTCCGGAAGATGCAGGTCCGCCGAGACGGGTTCCGAGACTTCGGTGTAGGGGACCCAGGTCCATCCGACCCAGACGAAGGGATCTCGGCCGGGGCCCCAGCCGAACGTCTTGCGGGGCTCGCCCCGCCACAGGACGACGCCGCCCGTGGGGGTTCCGTCCAGGGCCTCGGTCATCAAGACTTGCAGAAGCCGTCGGGGCGGCCGACCCAGGTACGTCGCCTTGGCGACGACTTCCTGGCCGACGTAGCAGCCCTTCGTATACGAGAGGGCATGGTGGAGGCCCGCCTCCAGGGGCATCCATTCCTCGCCGGCCAAGTCGACATAGGGCCACAGCCAGCCGACGGTCCGGCGCCACCGGGCCCACGCCTCGGGGTCCATCGGGACGACCTCGACCGATGGGTCCCATCGGAACGCCTCGGCCTCGTCGACCCAGACGAGGTCGGCCGTCCCCCCGTCCCAGGGAACCTGAACGGCCCACCGGAGCGCAGGCCTCCCGGCCTGCAGGAGCGTAGGCCTCCCGGCCTGCGGGAGCGTAGGCCTCCCGGCCTGCGG
>JAUQPV010000012.1 GCA_030550225.1 Acidobacteriota bacterium
ACGGACAGGGTCCCATCGGAAGACGGCCGGAATCCGAAAGGTCTGGATGGCTTGGACGGCGCTCTGCCGTCGGAGGCTGTTCAGGACGTCGGCCATCGTCTGGTCGGGCACTGGCTCGGTCAGGACGACGACCTCCAAGGTCTTGGTCGGCTCGTGAAGAGTCGTCTCGAGACGATGAATGAGGACGTTCGCGCGTTCGAGGCCCTCGACGCACGTGCGGAGGCTCTCAGACTGGCGCGCCAGGGCGAACCGCAGGAGGTAGGCGTCCATGGCATGGTCGGCCCGGTAGCTCTGCCAGGGCTCGATGAGGGGGGCCCGAGGGACCCACGCGGGGACGCTCAGGAGGTCAGCGACGAGAGCCGCCGCCGTCGGGAGGGTCCCACCGCCCAGGCCGATGTATAGTTGGGGCCCGATGTCTTCGTACCAGACGAGGAGGCCGCCCTCGTAACCGGCCAGAAGGGCCAGGGGATGGGTCAGGGGAACGGCCATCGGCTCGGCGATGGCCCGATGCCACTGGGGGGTCTCCTCCCAAAAGATGAGGGGTTTGATCGTAAAGCCCATCCGTCGGGCCGCCGCCAGGTCGGCGGGCTCGATCCCCTGGAGTCCCCGGCGCCGGATGTGATCCAGCCGAGGGAAGGCGCCGGTGATCGTCCGGACAAGAAGCGCCAGGCTCCACAGGTCTTCCCGCTCGTCCGGTTCCGAAGCTGACCGGGCGGACACGTAGCCTGCCTCGGCCATTTCCCGGAGGGCCTCCTCGGGAGACCGCTCTTGCATCATCGCCGTTAGGGTCACGTGACCGGCCCGGTGGAGGATACCGCAGATGGCCCGTACGGGAGAAATGAGTATGTACTCCCGAAGGGCGGCCGCCGCCGGCACGCCGGCCATAAGGGCCGCCCGGTAGAGAAAGGGGGCGTTCTGTCGAAGGGCCAGTTGTTCCAATTCGAGTCCGTGTTCGGCGACCAGGGCCCGGTTGGCCGTGATGACGGCCTTCCGATTTTCCAGGGCCTGAACGACGGGGCCATACGCCGCGGCGCTGTCGTGCAGGACGTCGACGACGACTTGAATATCGGGGTCGCCGACGATGGCCTCCGGCCGGTCGGTGAGTTCTACGGGGACGGGAAGCAGGCGCTCCCGTTGAGGGTCGGCCACGAGGGCGCGTCGGACCTGAAAGCGACCCTCGTGCCAGCGGCGCCGCTTCAAGATTTCAAGGAACCCCGCCCCGACAGTCCCACAACCCAACATTCCGATGACGGTCATGGAAAGACGTCCTCCTGTGCCTGTCTGGCTATCTGCCGACCTATCCGTCTGTCACGTTCGGATGCGTGTGAAAAACCACAGGCCGACCAAAAGGGTAAAGCCGTAGGGAAGACCGGCGGCGGCCCACGGCGGCAGGACCTCCACGAGGCCCATCATCTGGGCGAACTGGACGAGGAGCCAGTGGAAAAATCCGATGAGGAGGGCGACGACGACGCCGTAGGCCGTGCCCAGGCGGGCGCCCTGGAGCGCCAGGGCCATCGCCAGGGGGAACAAGACGAGGCTCCCCAGGGGGGCGACCCACTTCATCGCCCAGTAGACTTCCCAGGATCGGCTCCGGTAGCCCTTGGCCTGAAGTTCCCGAATGTATCGAAATAACTGCGGGATGTTCATCTGCTCGGGCGGCTGTTGGGTCGACTCGAAGTAAGTCGGCGGCTCCGGTAGATGGGCGATGGCCCTCGCATAGCGGGCGAACCGGGGCGCCGGATAGAACTCGTAGCACCATGCGTCCTGCAGGTACCAGCCGGGCGCCTCCGGTCGAAAGACCGCCTGTCGGGCCTGGCAGTGCCAGTCGACGGCCCAGCGGCTGGGGTTCAGGCCGTAGATATCGAAGCCGAACATCTCCTGGCGGGTCGAGTCGAAGGCGTCAAAGTGATAGAGGTAGCCCCGTTGGCCGAAGAGCCACTGGACGGCCAGGGTCGGCTGGAGGGGGCGGCCCTTGACGACCCGCTTGTAGGCCGTCGCCATCTGGGATGTCCAGGGCAGGATCCGTTCCTGAAGACCGAAGTCCAGCACGGCCGTCAGGCCCGCCATGACCAGCAGGGGGGCCATGACCCGGTAGTAGCTGATGCCGTGGGCCTTCATGGCCGTGACCTCCCGGAACTTCTCGAGGACGGCCAGGGTGACCATTAAGCTCATCGCCAGGACCATCGGGAGGAGCTGATGATAAAAGCCCGGCGCCGCAAAGATCAGGTGGAGGACCAGGGCCGAGAGAGGGGCTTGACTCCGGACGATGTCGTCCACGAGGTGAAAGGCCTCGATGACGAGGTAGATGCTCAGCAAGACGAGGCTGATGGTGATGAAGTACCGGACCCACGTACGGATCAGGTAGCTGTCGATGTACGTCAGCCAGGCCCACCGTCGCCAGGGGCCATGCGGGTCTTCCCATGCCGGGACCAGCCGCCAGCGGGTCGGCCAACGGACCCGCCAAGTCCGCCGGACAGGCCGGTCCAGCCGAGTCCAGAGGACGACGGCCGGGAGGCCCAGCAGGAGATGCGGGTTCCAGGCGGCCAGCCAAGCCGGAATCCGGCCCTGGTCGCCCAGGTGCTCTCCCAGGAAGATGCCGATGTAGGCGACCAACATGATGGCGATACTGACGGCGTAACCGTAAAATCGGCCGCTCCGGACATTTCGCACGCTCAGCGGGTAAGCGATCAGGGCAAAGACGATCGCCGCGCAGGGGATCGCCCACCGCTTGTGATATTCGACGGCCAGGTTCTTGTAGTAGAGGTCGTCGGGCGAACGGGCCGCCATGGCCCGTCGGAGCTCGGCCAGCGTCATCTCCCGGTCGCCCTTGGGATAGCGCTCGGGGGTAACGTTCAGGCCCAACTGAAGGGTAATCTCCAATCGGTCAAAGTCCGACCGGTGATAGTTCCGTTCCTGGCCGAACTCGAGTCGGTAGACGTGACCCTGAGAAAACGTGATTTGGACCCGGGGGACGGGGCCGGCCACGTCCCGGACGGAAGCTTCTCGGGCGACGACCAGCCGCCGGGCGCGGGGGTCCCGCCGGTCGACGAAGATGACGTCCTGCCAGCGGGTCCCGCCCGGGGCGACCTCGCGGACGTAGAGGACTCCCTCGGGGAGGTCGCCGAAGAACACCCGCGGCTGGAGGCCCGTGAAGGACCGCCGGAAGGAGAGCTCGATCAGCGTCAGGCTCAGCCGCCGATTGGACCAAGGCATCCCAAAGGCCGTGATGCCCCACGTCAGGCCGGCGACCAGCAGGGCCGCCCCCAGGACGGGCACGGCCAGGCGTCGGAGGGACCACCCCAGGGTCCGCAGGGCGGCTAATTCCATGTCGGCGCCCATTCGGCTAAAGGCCACCAGGACGGCCATCAGGAAGCCAATGGGCAGGACGAGGGCCGCCACGGCCGGGACCGTCAGGACCAGTAAGTAGAAGAGCCACCCCAGGGACAGGCCCTTCCGCGCGATCAGTTCCACGTAATCGATAAGCGGACCTGACATCAAGATGACCGTCAGGACCGCTCCGGCGATGCCGAACTGTCGGAAAATTTCGCCGACGACGTAGCGGTCAAGGCGGGTGAAGCGGAATCGGGAGACGTGAGAAGGGGTGGCTGTCGTTTCCGTTCGAGCCACGTCAGTCGTTGCTTCCATCGTTGCCGATCCGAGGGCGCGACCCCCCGATGGCGGAGGGCCCGAGCCAGCAAGCAACGCGCCCGATGAGCATCTCGCAAGTAACGATACGCATAGTAAGCGACCCGGGCCCAGGCCGGCGCCGTCAGGGCCGTCGGCGCTTGGTCGATCAGCCATCGGACCCAGCGGTCCAGGTCCGTCCAGGCCCGGAAGTGACGGATCACGCGGAGGCCCTGGAAGACGACGGCCGTTCGTAAAGCGGCCGGAGCGTCGGGGTCCGTCAGGACAGTCTCCCAGACCTCCAAGGCCCACCGCCAGTCCCGATGGAGAAGCCGACGGGCGATACGAAAGCGAGTCCCGACGTCTAAGCCGTCGGACCGGGGGTCGTTCAGCCACCGGGCCAGATACAGGGCCAGGCCGGCCAAACTCCGGACGTCTTGAAGGTTATGTTCCAGGACTTGATACAGCGCCCCGTGCCATCCCTGCGTCAGGTACAGTCGGTAGGCCGACGGGATTTCAGACCCCCGCAGGTCCATCGTCCGTTCTATGTTCCACAACTGAGCCTCGGCCGTCTGAAGCCGGACGTCCGGCCAGAGGCCGGACCAGAGGCTCCGGACCCAGGGGTACAGGTCGATGTGAGGCCACGCCCGCAGGTCCAACTCCATCCGGTGGAGCCGGAGCCGATTCCAGAGGACGTGTCGGTCGTAGGCCCGGCCGTTGTACGTCACGATGCCCGGTGCCTCCCGGAGGTCCTGCTCGACGGCCCACAACATCGCCGGTTCCTCGTCCAGGTCCCGCAGAAAATATTGTCGGACCCGGAGAAGCCCGTCCTCCCAGAAGCCGAGGCCGACCAGGAAGGCCACCACGCCGACGCCGCCGCCGAGACCCGTCGCCTCGATGTCCAGATAAATCCAGTCGGCCAGGGACCCGACGGCGAGGTCCTCGGCCCGGAGGGCCAGCAGGCGGGCCGGCCAGACCCGGAGTTCGTCCCACGGGAAGCGGGCCTCAGGGATCAGCCACTTCTCCCGGAAAAAACAGGGCCCGAAGGGCGTCTCCCGCTCCTGACCCAGGATGTCCGTCTGGATGAGGCCGCCCGGCGAGGTCAACGTCTCGACCGGTCCTCCGCGGGTCCGCCGGTAGGCCATCCAGGCGGCCCGCTGGTCCTCCGCCGGGCGGGAGACGCCGACGAACCCACAGCCTTGCTGAACGGCCCGGACACGTTCCTTTAGACCGGCCATCGGGGTCTTTCCTCGCACTGCCATTATATATCGAAGTCCCGCGCCGGGCTACAAGGATCGGCATTAAGTGGGGGGTATTCAGTCCCGGCCCCCAGCCCCTATCCGCCACGCTCAGCCCTCGACCGTCGGACGCCCCCGCGGGGCTGGCCGATAGGGGATCGGGATGTACTCGACCGTCGGGACGTGGCGAATCGGCTGGGGATAGAGTTGCATGAGGGCATAAATCTCTCGAGGCACTTCGCAAGAGACGGGCAAGCCCCAGCGGCGGAGTTCCTCGGCCGTGATAGGCCGGTCATGCGTCCAGTAGCCCTCGGCCAGGAGGCGGGCCAGTTGTTGTGCTTGGTCCGCCGGCAGTTTGTCGCTGATCAGCTCCAAGACGAGCTGTTCGACCTGACGGGTCGCCTTCTCGGCGAGGTCCAGCAGGACGCAGAACTGGTCTGACAGGTTTTGGGGCGACTTCATCCGAGCCGTCCGGACGATGGAGGCGGCCGGGTACTGCCCCAGTTGGGGGTCGACGGGCCCGAGGACGGCGTTCTCGTCCATGACGATTTCGTCAGCCGCCAGAGCGATCAGCGTGCCGCCCGACATGGCGTAGTGGGGGACGAACACGGTGACCTTTCCCCGATGCCGCTTCAGGGCCCGAGCGATCTGGCTGGCCGCCAAGAGGACGCCGCCTGGTGTATGTAAAATCAGGTCCAGGGGCATGTCCGGGTCTGTCATCTTGATGGCCCGCAGGATGGCCTCCGAATCCTCGATGTCGATGTAACGGTACACGGGGAAGCCTAAGAAACTCATCGTCTCTTGCCGGTGGATCATGACGACGACCCGTGACTGCCGCTGGACTTCCAGTTGGCGAATGAGCCGCTGGCGTTGAAATTCCAGAAGCCGACGGGCGACGTTCGGCCACAAGGCCAAGGCGATGAAGATCAGCCAGAACAAGTCCATGGGCCGGCCTCCAAGGTGACGAAGTAACGAAGTGACGGAGTGATGATATAAGGATTATCCCGACCTGCCTATCTGCCCCTCACCTTCCCGACACCGGCAGTTATACCGGTGTCTACCTCGTGAACCAGCAGTCATGCCGGTGCCCATCTTTTAGCAGACACCTGCAGGACTACGGGCGCTCGGTGACGCCTTCGCCGCCATGACGGGCGGCGCCAGGATGGAGAACGCTGAGATGCCGCCCGGCGTTCCGAAGATCCCCTATGGCCCGTGGGCGACCGAAACGCGCATATCTGCGGTCCCCTGGGGACCCAGCATCCCGCTCATCCTGCATCTTGCATCCTGCATCTTGCATCCCTATCCTAATGCCCCTGTCGCGTTTGGGTACTGTCGTCGCGGCCGCCCCGAGACGGAGCGGAGCTATGCTGGCACAGCGGCTTCAGCGGGTCCAGCCGGCCCGCACGATGGAGATGAACGAGCGGGCCCAGAGCCTTCAACGGCAAGGCATTCCCGTCTGGAACCTGACGGCCGGGGAGCCGGACTTTCCGACACCGGCACCCATTCAGGAAGCGGCGCTCCAAGCCATGAGGGCCGGACATACACGGTATACGGCTCCGGCCGGGATCCCGGAACTGCGGACGGCCCTCGCCCAATGGGAGACGGCCCGCCTGGGCGTAGAGATCCGCCCGAACCAGGTCATCGTCACGTCGGGCGGTAAACAGGCGCTCTACAACTTTTTTATGGCCTTCCTGAATCCGGGCGATGAAGTCCTGATCCCCACGCCTTGCTGGGTCTCCTTTTACGAGCAAGTCCGCTTGGCCGACGGGGTCCCCGTATTCGTGCCGACTTCGCCGGCCCACGACTTCTTCCCGACGGTCGACGACCTGAACCGGTATCGGACGGCCCGTACGCGGGCCCTGATCCTCAATACGCCCAACAACCCGACGGGTCAGGTCATTCAGCCCGAAGCGCTTCGGGACATCGTGACCTGGAGCGTCGAGCGGGAGGTCTTCATCGTATTTGACGAGTGCTATGCCGACCTAACGTTTCCGCCCCACCGCCACTGGCATCCCCTCCAGCTCGTTCCCGAGGCCCGGCCCTGGGTCCTATCCGTCAACACCTTCTCGAAGACCTTCTGTATGACGGGCTGGCGAGTCGGATGGGCCGTCGGCCCAGAGGCCTGGATCGGCGCCATGGCGACGGTCCAGAGCCACAGCACGTCCCATCCGACGTCGATCTGCCAGTGGGCCGCTCTGGCCGCCCTCCAGATCCCGCCCGACTCGGTTCAGTCGATGCGGGCGACGTACGAACGACGAGGCCGCTGGCTCTACGACCGGCTGGCGCGGCGGCCGGGCCTCCGACCCTACATGCCCCGGGGCGCCTTCTACGTATGGGTCGACGTCCAAGAGTGGCTCCGGGCCCTGGAGACGGACGATTTTGGCCTGGCCCTACGGCTCTTGGAAGAGGCCCACGTGGCGACCGTCCCCGGGGAAGCCTTCCAGACGTCGGGATACCTGCGGCTCTCTTTTGCCACATCCGAGGCCATCTTGGAGAATGCCTGGGCGGCCCTGACCGACTTTGCAGACCGTCACGGCCTACCCTGACAGGACCGTTCGGCCCGTAAGAATGGCGTCAGAACGGCCTTTTCCATCAGCCGGGAAGCGCGACGTTTCAAAGTAGCGAAGGAACGAAGGGACGGAGTGATGAAGGGATGACGGAAGGATGATCCCGACCTGCCCGTCGGCCCAAGGCCGGGGCTCGTCCCTCCGTCCCTTCCAAAAAATCGTCCGCCCCGAAGGGTCAGAAAAGCCGAATCCATACGGGTTTTCACGAACCGAACGGCGCTGATAATCCTGCATCTTGCATCCTGCATCCTGCATCCCATATCCTAACACCCTAAGACTGGACACCCCGAGTATCCATCGCCTCGACATACTCTGAAACGGGTATCCTGGGGGGGAGACCGGCGGCTCCTATGAGAGAGTCGGGCACCGGAGCGAGCTTATAAGCGCCTAAAGGACTGGAGGTGGAACGATGCCGGAAGTGACAAAGACCGTCGTCGTCGGGGCGGATGACGTCTACCCGGCCGCTCGAGCGGCCTACGAATACCTTTCCCAAAAAGGCTTTTCGGTCATCCCGATGGGAGCTCTGGTGACCGGTAAGGTCGAGCCGTGGCCCGAGGTCGCCTGGGAGGTCGCCCGAAAAGTCGTTAGCGGCGAGGCCGCCTTTGGGGTCGTCGTCTGCTACACGGGCACAGGTGTCTCCATCGCCGCGAACAAGATCCGGGGCATACGGGCGGCCCTTTGCAACGATGCTAAGACGGCCCAGGGGGCTCGCCTCTGGAACGACGCCAACGTCTTGGCCATGAGCGGGCGTCTGGTGACCGAGACGGTCGCCCGAGAGATTTTGGACGCTTGGCTGTCGGTGACTGAGCCGGACCCGTCCGAACTGGCGAACATCGCCAGTCTTAAACGGAAGGACGGCATCGAAAGTGACTGGCGCATCTCCATCCCGTGAATGCCCCCGTCCGTCTTTTCCATCGCCCGGGAGGCGTGATTTTTCAAGCTTTGTGACGGCGTAACGACGCGACGATGCTTGAAAAGTCGTCCTCCTCGAAGGGCCGGAAAAGCCGAACCGATCAGGATTTTCATGCACTCAACGGCTCTGTTCGTAAAGCGCAACCGGCCTATCTGCCCACCTGCCTATCGGCCCAAGGGACTTGTCATTCCATCGGGCCTCGTGGGAGGTTATCCATGCGCATCGGTATGAAGGGCGTGCTGTGGATACTCTCGGTCGGGTCGAGTATCACGTGGATCGCTATGACGGCGCCGGCCTGCCGGCGAGAACGACCCGCTGTGTCCGTCCAGGTACGGTTGAATCCCGCCCAAGTCCTACCAGGTCAGGTCCTGGAAATGCAGTACCGCTTTGAGACCCTTCCCGACTTTCGAGGGATTCCTTACGACGGCTATGTATTCGTCCACTTCATCGACCCCCTGGACACGCTGTCCTTCACGGCGGACCACCGGCCGCCGAAGTCGACACGCGACTGGAAAGCCGGAGAGGCCATCGAGTATCACCGGTTCGTATTCATCCCGGATTATCTATACCCCGGGACGTATCGGGTCGTCCTGGGGATCTACGACGTCTCGGGGACCCATCCCCGCATTTCTTTGCAAGGGCCCAAGGAGATGAGCCGCCGGGCTTATCAGGTCGGCGAGGTCGAAGTCCTGCCCCCACCCCTCCAGCCCCTGGTTCGCTACGTCGAGGGTTGGTACGACCTGGAGGCCAATCCGGCGGACCCGGTCCAGCGGTGGCGGTGGACGACTCGTCGAGCCGTCGCCCAGCTCCTGAACCCGAAGAAGAGCGCCCGCCTCTACATCGAGCTGGACTCAAATCGGGAGGCCTTTAAGGATGCCCCCCAGCAGGTCACCCTGGCCTTGAATGGCCAGCCCTTGGACGAGTGGACGCTTCGAGATCCGGGCCCGGTCTTGAAGGTCTATCCCTTGACGGCAGAACGTTTGGGCCTTGAGGAATATGTGACCCTCGAGGTCCGGGTCGACCGAACTTTCGTCCCGGCCGCTCTTGGTCTGGGATCAGACGCCCGCGAGTTGGGCGTTCGGGTCTTCCACCTCGTATTGCAGGAAAGGGAGTAATGAGTTATCTTGAATGCCAGCCTGAGCAGTGCCCGAAAGCAACCTAACTCTTCAGAGGGTCGGTATGGAGGTCTTCGGGTACGCGATTACATTCATGTCTATCGTCCTGGCGGTCATTTCGTGGCGGAACGGACGCGACATGAAGGCGGCTATTCGAGCCATTCAGCAGGATATTCAAGCGAGCCGGGAGCAGACGGCCCGCCAGCATGAGGATGCGACGACTCTCCTGCGGGCCATCCAACAAGACGTTCAAGCGAGTCGGGAGCAGACAGCCCGTCAGCATGAGGATGCGATGGCCCTCTTGCGGGCCATCCAGGAAAGCATCCAGGCGAGTCGGGAGCAGATGGCCCGCCAGCACGAGGATGCGATGGCCATCCTACGGGCTATCCAGGAGAGTATTCAAGCGAGCCGGGAGCAGGCGGCGCGTCAGCATGAGGATGTGGTCGTCCTCCTCCGGACGATGGACGAGCGGAGTGAGCGGATGCACGCCGAGACCCAGCGGACCTTGCTACGGATTGCGGAACTCATCGCGGCGGAAGGCGAGCGGACCCGGACGACCTTGCAGGACTGGGGTGGCCACCGGCCTGGATGACAGTGTCTGGAGTCGACAGGCTGAGGCCTAAACCCAGCGAGTCGCGATTTCGAAAGGGAGGGTGCCCCCGGAGGCGAGTCATGGTCCGGTGGTTTGAGCGCCCGATTCGACGCCGGCCCGACCGGCTGGTCTTTCGGGGTCGGGTCCTTTTCCTAACCGAAGACCCGGCCTTGATCCGACGTCAGCTCGAAGGGGAGGACCTCGTCTGGGACCCCTCGATCAAGCTCCGGGACGACATCAGTACGGATGAGATCACGCCGGCTCACATTTGTTATTACTACGACGAGCGCATCGCCGACTACGTCTATACGGGCCTAAAGGCCGGCGGCGAGTTTCCTATCCGGCCAGGTGATGTCCGGCGGGGCGGCTTCGTGGCCTCCGTGTCGGGCAAGCGCCGGGGCAAGGGGTCCAGTCGGGAACACAGCCCCTTCGCCGAGATGAATGCCGGTATCCAGGTCGTCCTCGCCGAGAACATCGAGCGGATTTACAACCAGAACTGTCAGAACCTGGGTTTACTCACGAGCACGAATTTCGACCTCATCGAGGACATCCGGCGGGGCCGCCCTATTCCGTTGTCGGCCTTCACGGAGGGCACCGATCCCATCACTCGGCAGGTCATCGAGTACGGCGGCCTCTTCGGATTCAACGTGGCCCGCTTTCAGGGTCGGGGGTACGTTCCCCCGATCCAGACGCCCCGGCGGCCGATGACCCTGGCCGAGAAGATCATCGCCCGCCACATGCGGGTCGACGCCGTCCGGGACGTCGTCGGCGTCCCGGCCGTCCGGCCCGGCGATGCCGGATTTATCGTCGCCGACTGGCGCTTCAGTCATGAGTATGTTACCCCGATGGCAGCCATTTACTTGGAGCGACTCGTTGGCCCTGACGCCCGCGTGACGGACCCCGACTCTATCCTCTGCTTCCGGGACCACCTGACCTACCTCGACCTCGTCATGCCGGAAGAGAAGCGGAAGATGGGCCTCCTCGACTTGGCCTATGAGCTGAAGGTCCGACAGGAAGAATTCTGCCAGAAGCAGGGGGTTCGGCTTCACGGGGAACTGCCGGACCGACGGGGTTCCGAGGCGATTTGCCACAGCATCATGTTGGAGACGTACGCCCTCCCAGGTCAGGTCGTCGTCGGGACGGACTCCCATACGACCCATATCGGCGCCATCGGGTGTTTCGCCTTTGGGATTGGGACGACGGACATTTTCAACGCTTGGATCACCAAGGACGTCCGGATCCGAGTCCCCGAGACGGTCTTGGTCCGTATCGAGGGTCCGAAGCCCCGAGGGGTCACGGCCAAAGACATCGTCCTGGCCATCCTGCGGCATCCCTTCGTAAAGTCGGGCCAGGCTATCGGGAAGGTCATCGAGTTCGACGGCGAGACAGTCCGGGCCATGAGCGTCGATGAGCGGGCGACGCTGACGAACATGACGGCCGAGATCGGCGGCTTCACGGGCATCGTGGCCCCCGACGAGAAGACCGTCGAGTTCCTCGTCGAGCGCCGGGGGATGGCCCGGTCGGAGGCCCAACGTCTCTGCGAGGGCCTTTTCAGTGACCCCGACGCCGAGTATGCCGAGGTCCTCACCTTCCGGGCCGACGAGCTTCGGCCCCTCGTGGCCCTGCCGGGCGACCCGGGCAACGGCATCTTCATCGATGAGCTTCCCGGCGAGGTCCAGGTCGACATCGCCTATGGGGGTTCCTGTACGGGCGGGAAGGCCGAGGACATGGACATGTATGCCCTCGTCCTCTACGAGGCCCTCGAGCAAGGTCGCCGGGTCCATCCGCGGGTCCGGTTTTACATCCAGTTCGGCTCCCAGGAGGTCCGCCGGTACTGCGAACGGCGTGGGTACCTGAAGATCTTTCAGGACGCCGGGGCCATCATCCTGGAGCCGAGCTGTGGGGCCTGCATCAACGCCGGTCCCGGCGCCAGCACGTCCCCCGACCAGGTGACCATCAGCGCCCAGAACCGCAACTTCCCGGGCCGGAGCGGACCCGGCCAAGTCTATCTGGCTTCACCCCTGACGGTGGCCGCCTCCGCCGTGGCCGGCCGGGTCACCGAGTATCGACCCCTGCACGTCGAGTGCGTCGAACGCTTCCTGCACCACCGGGGCGAATTGCTGTGAGTCCGGCAGTTCGGGAATTCGGCAATTCGGGATTCGGGAGTCCGGCAGTTGGGCCGTTCGGCCGGTGAGCGAGCCGGCCATTCCCTCTCCCCGTGGGAGAGGGTTTTGTGAGGCACGCTAAGTCCGGGTCTCGAGGCCCTCCGAGGCAGGTCCCCGAGGTCCCTCTATCTTGGGATGAGGACATGCCTGGGCTTCCTCCGGATTGCCGAATTGTCTTCAAGTTATTATACTCGGATGACTTTTCACCGGCGGACGGGGTGGAGGATGCTCCGACCTGTAGAAGAAGCTCACCTCCAGCAGGTCGAACGAGAGCTCCTCGAGGAGAAGGCCCACGCCTTGGGTCGGATCGGACGCCGGCTCTTGGAGCTTTCGCAGACGCTGGCCGAGCTCTGGGAGCGCTGGACTGCCGGGGACCCCACGGTCGTGGAGGCCTATGTCCGGATTCGTCGGGAGTTCCGCACCTACCTCTGGTATTGGCACGTCCAACGGGAGGCGGCCGGGTTCCGGGTCCACCCGTCCCCCGACACATGGCTCTTCATGCCCCCGCCTCTGATGTCCGACGGTGGAGACGAGCGGCGGATCGCGAGTCATGAATCGCGGGCGGCGGATGGCCCATAGCCGTAAGCCGTGATCGCGATGCGCCCCTCGCCTGGGCTGTTCGCCCTTGGCGGCCCTGGGAGGTCGCCCTGGAGTGTATCCATGACGGACCATGCGGACACGATGAGCTTGATTTGGCAACGTTTGATGGAGGCGGACCGCATCGGTATCTGCTCCCACGCCTATCCGGACGGGGATGCCATCGGGAGTCAACTGGCCCTGGCAGAACTCCTGTGGGCCCAGGGCAAGGAAGTCATCCTGATGAACCGTCACAACGTCCCGGAGAACCTACGCTTCCTGAAGGGCTCGGAGGCCGTCCGGGTCGTCGAGGCCGTCCCCCCGGGTCTCGACGTCTTGGTCTTCATCGAGTGCACTGAGCCCCGGCGGGCCGACCTGACCGGTTGGGAGCAGTGCCCCCTGTGGGTCAACATCGACCACCATGTCTGCAATACTCGGTACGCCCACCTCAACTGGGTCGCCCCGGAAGCGCCCTGTGTCGGGACGATGCTGTATGAACTTCAACGACGATTGGGACTCCCGGCGCCCCCGGCCTTTTACGAGGACGTATACGTGACCTTGATATCCGACACGGGGAACTTTCAGTACAACTTGAAGCCGGAGACCTTCCGATGGGCTTATGAACTGGTCCAACGGGGGGTGCCCGCCGAGGAACTGGTCCGTCGGGTCTTTGGACAGTACCCGGAACGCCGATGGCGTCTCCTACGGATGGCCCTGGACACTCTCCAGTTGAGTATGGACGGCCGGATCGCCCTGATGACGGTCACGCAGTCGATGTTCCAGGCCGTGGACGCTCGGTATGAAGACACGGATGGCTTTGTGGACTATGCTCTGAAGACTCGTGGCGTTCAAGTGGCGGCCCTCCTGAAGGAGATCGAGCCGGGTACCTTTCGCGTTAGCCTTCGGGCGAACGGCCGGATCGACCTTTTGCCGTTAGCGAAACGTTTTGGAGGTGGAGGCCACGCGAGGGCGGCCGCTTTGGTCTTGCAGGGTTCCCTGGGAGAGGTGCAAGCTCGCGTCCTGGCGGCTTTGGAGGGCCTTCTTAAAGGCGAATAGCGAGCGGTGAATCAGGGATGACATGGTTCCCGACTCGCCCTTCGCTACTTGCGATTTGCTCTCATGAGCTATGAGCCAAGATGACAGGCCAAAGTCTAAGGACTTTGGTCTTAGGGAAAGGGATGTTACGATAGCCGAACAGCGGATAGCGGGTAGGGATCCCCTCGTGGGGTGGCTAAAGGGGGGAGCCGTTCGCCACCTGCTATTCGTCCCGAAGGGCCTGGGAGCCACGGGTGAGGTATGTGGGAGTATCAGTCCTGGCATTTCTGGCGACGGCTCTACTACGCCCTGATCGGGGCGGGGGTCGTCATCCTGATCCTGACCCTGTGGTATAGCGTATATAGCCTCCGTCGAAGCGAACGGGTTTGGGAAGAGAATCAGCGAGCGACCCTCCGAGATCAGGTCCTGCCGGTCCTGGCCCACGGCTATCAGCAGACTGTTCGCCTGCGGGTTCAGTCCATCGAAGACTTCTTGGTGTTTCTGAGCACCCGTATGGGTCGGGCGTTACGAGAGGCGGTCCCCGGCCGCCCGGGAGGGGGGCCGACGCTCTCGTCGGAGGCGGGGTACCGTCTGTCTTCCCAAGGGCAGGTCATACGGGTGGAAGGTACGGACGACGAAGTCTTGGTGAGTCGGTCCTCGGCCCGAGATCCTGAAGCTTGGCGTCTCATCCGGGCCAGCGAGGCCCTGGTCGACGACTTTCGGACTCTTCGGCGGCAATACCCCTTCGTGACTTACTTCTACGTCGTCGCTCGGGGCTTCATGCGTATCTACCCCCGCGTAGACTTAGCCGGTGCTTATGGGCCGGACTTTGAACCCTCGAGACTGGGCCTGTTTCAGCTCGTGGGTTCGGTCAATCCGACCCGTCGCCGCGTCCTCTGGACGGTCCCTTATCCCGACGTGACAGGCCGTGGGTGGGTCCTCACGGCGGCCGTGCCCTTCTATGGTCCGGACGGGACTTACCAGGGTCTGGTCGCCGCCGACATTACCCTGGCGGCCTTCTCCGAGCTCTTCCGGAACCCCATCATCGAGCAAGTCCATGCCGTCGCCCTGGTTTTCAACGAGTCGGGCCACCTCGTCAGTGGATTTCCCCTGTCGGCGATGCGGCTTCTATGGAGCCGCCCGTGGCCGCCGGAGACGGCCGGTCCCGGCCAGAGCGATGCGGCCAACTATCCCTTTAAGTTGGAGACGCTGGATCGGCAGATCTCCTTATCCTCGAGCGTGCCGGAGAGAGACGGGAAGACTCCGAATGGACTCCCTCGAGTCCAAATGGTCCGCCTGGCCGACGAAGAGTACTGGGTCGCCCATCAGACGCTGGCGCCGATGGACTGGCAGTTTTTCCTGTTAGTTCCGACCCGGGCCTGGTCGGCCGACGGATGGGCGACCCGGCAGTTGAAGCACGGCCTTTGGACGACAGCCGGGATGGCCATCGTCCTGTTTTACTTTTACCTGCTGGCCGTGTTGGTCGTGCACTCCTACATCGAGCGCCGCGTATTTCAGCCTCTGGCGGCCATCGGAGACGCCTTGGACCGGGGTCAAGCGGTCGTCCCGCCGGAGCGGGCCTTGCGACCGGTCGAGCGGTTGGCCCAGGCGATCCACCATTATCAGCGGTCGATCCAAGACTACATCGACCGGCTCCGACGGACGATGGAGGAGAACCGTCTGACGCTTCAGACAGTCCAAGAGGCTTACGTCCGTCTGGATGCCCAGGGCCGAATCCAGGACGTGAATCCATCCTTCGAGTCCCTGTTCCGACGACCCCGGGAAACCCTTATCGGGACGCCCCTGGAGAGCCTCTTTGGAGAAGACAGCCGGTTCTTTATCCGGCATCGAATCTCCCTTTGGATTCGAGAACCCGAGATCGTCGAACAGCCCGTGGAGATCCATACGGGCCACGTCCTGCACCTGCTCTTTTCGGCGTCTCCCTTGGCCATCGACGGCCAGACGACAGGAATCGTCCTGTTTATCCGGGACATGACGGAGATCCATCGCTTTGAGATCCAATTGGCCCATATGAGTACGACGGACCCCCTGACGGGCCTGATGAACCGGCGTCTGTTCATGGAGTCCCTCGAACTGATGATCCGTCAGGCATGGCAACGCCGCCGGTCCTTCAGTATCGTGATCGTCAACATCGATTACTTCCGGATGATCGTCTCCCAGCACGGTGTGGCGGTCGCCGACGGTCTCTTGCGGTCCCTGCCCGGCCTCATCGAGTGGCCCGAGAACGCCTTGGCCGCCCGATACGGCGACGACGAGATCGCCGTCCTCCTACCCGATACAGCCCTGGACATCGCTCAGCAGTGGGCCGAGGGCGTCCGAAGTCGGATCGAACAGGCGACCTTCCCGGTCCAGGACCGGACCCTGCGGGTCACGGTCAGTTGTAGCGTCGTCAGTTTTCCGGAACACGGCCAGAGCCTTTCTGAACTCATCGGCCACAGCTATATGGCCATGCAACGGGCCAAACAGATGGGCGGGAACCGTGTGGTCATGCCCAAGCAGACCTTTCCCCTGGGGACCCAGTGGTACGAGTGGACCGAGCGACCTCGCCAGCTCCTGGAGCTGAAGGAGCAGGGTCGGCTGATCCCCTTCCTTCAACCCATCGTGTATTTGCACGACCATAAGGTCTTGGGATTTGAACTTCTGGCTCGGATCATTGAGAATCAGGACGTCGTCCCGGCCCAGGACTTTTTGAGTATCTTGGAGTCCCTACCGCCCACCGACCAGATCGACATCGACGCTTACTTATACCGGAAGGCACTGAGCCGACTCCGTCGATATCCGGGCCTCTCGAGCTTTCTGAACCTGTCGCCGGCCTTCATCGTCTTGCCGGCCCAGTTCCAGCGCGTGTGCCAAGAAATCGTTCAGATGGGCGTCGACCCCCACAACGTCGTCTTCGAGATATCCGAGCGTTCCATCCTGCGGGACATCGAGGGTCTCCGCCGTATGATCTATGCCGCCCGGGAGTACGGCTTCCGATTTGCCGTCGATGACTTCGGGAGCGGGTTCTCCTCCTTTCAGTACTTTCGGGTCCTGCCCATCGACTTCCTCAAAATCGACGGCTCTTACATCATCGGCCTCCATCGTTCCTTGGATAACCGGTGGTTCCTGGAAGCCTTCATTTACCTGGCGCATCATTTCGACATCGAGATCATCGCCGAACACATCCAACACCCGGAAGACTTGGAGATCCTCCGAGACATGGGGATCCCCTTGGGGCAGGGGATCTTACTGGGCCCGCCGATGCCTTACGACCAATGGGACATTACACGAGTGGTCACGCACCAGCTCACGGAATAGCGGCGGGACCTGGTGTGGGGCACGGGGGCAAAGCGTAAAGGGCAAAGAGTATTTGCTCTTTGCCCTATGCCCTTTGCCCTTATGGGGGACTCGCCGCCGCCTGCCAACGGGGGAGGATGCTCTCCAGGTACTGGGTCGAGAAGCGCCCCTGACGGAAGGCCTCGTCTTCCAAAATCCGTAGGTGGAGGGGAATATTCGTCTGGATCCCCTCGACCCGCAAGAGCGTCAGGGCCCGGACCATCCGGGCGATGGCCTCGGCCCGGTCTTCGCCCCAGGCGATGACCTTCGCCAGGAGAGAATCGTAGTACGGCGGGACCGTATACGGCGAGTACAACGCCGTGTCGATGCGCACGCCGAAGGCCTGCGGGGCGATAAAACGGGTCACCGTCCCGGCCGACGGCATGAACGTCCAGGGGTCCTCGGCGCAGACCCGGCACTCGATGGCGTGCCCGCGGATCCGTAAATCTGCTTGCGACCACGGGAGGGCCTCGCCGGCGGCGATCCGGATCTGCTGGCGGACGATGTCGATGCCCGTGACCATCTCCGTCACGGGGTGCTCGACCTGGATGCGAGTATTCGCCTCGATGAAGTAGAAATGGCCGTCCCGGTCGACTAAGAACTCCAGGGTCCCGGCGTTGACGTAGCCGACGGCCCGGACCAGTCGAAGGGCCGCCTCGCCGAGCTTCTGCCGGAGCTTGGGAGTCAGGACCGGTGACGGGGCCTCCTCGATGACCTTTTGATGCCGCCGCTGGATCGAGCACTCCCGCTCGAACAGGTAGACGGCATTCCCATGCGTGTCCGCCAGGACCTGGACTTCGATGTGGCGTGGCTCGACCAGATACTTTTCCATGTAAAGGTCCGGTCGGCCGAACGCCCGGGCCGCCTCGACCTGGGCCGTCCGGAAGGCCGTCTCCAGTTCCCGCTCGCCCCGAACGACGCGCATCCCCTTGCCGCCACCACCGGCGGCCGCCTTCAAGAGAACGGGGTAGCCCAACTTACGGGCAAGCTTGCGGGCTTGCTCCTCGTCCTCGACGATGCCCTCCGAGCCGGGAATGACCGGGACGCCCACCTCGAGGGCCAACTGCCGGGCTTGGGCCTTATCCCCCATCTTGCGGATCGCCGCCGCCGGCGGGCCGATGAACCGGATGTTGCAACTTTCGCAGATCTCGGCAAAGTCGGCATTTTCCGAGAGAAAACCGTAGCCTGGGTGGATCGCCTCAGCGCCGGTGACCTCAGCGGCGCTGATGATGTTCGGGATATTCAAGTAACTTTCCGTCGCTGGCGGCGGACCGACACAGATGGCCTCGTCGGCCAATAGGACGTGCATCGCCGCCCGGTCGGCCTCGGAGTACACGGCGACCGTTCGGATCCCCAAGTCCCGACAGGCGGCGATGATACGAACGGCGATCTCCCCCCGATTCGCGATCAGGACCTTCCGGAATACCACGGCGGCCTCACGGCCTCTTTTTCATGACCCGCTCGATCTCATCGGGGTCTCGGGGCACCTTCCCGCTGAGCAGACGGTAGCCGTCGGCCGTGACGAGGACATCGTCCTCGATACGGATCCCGATCTTCTTCTCCGGGATGTAGATCCCCGGCTCGACGGTGATGACGACGCCCGGCTCGAGGGGCTTGTTGTAGTCTCCGACGTCGTGGACGTCCATCCCCAGGTAGTGGGACGTGCTGTGGGGAAAGTAGTCCCCGTATCCCTTTTCACGGATGAATTCGGCGGCCGCCCGGTGGATGACGTCCCGGATCTGGACGCCCGGCCGGATGGCGGCCAGCGCCCGATTCTGGGCCTCCAGGACGATTTCGTAAATCTCCCGCTGTTCCTTCGTGAACCGGCCGTTGGCCGGGACCGTCCGGGTCACGTCGGCACAGTAGTATGCATAGCGAGCGCCCACGTCCATCAAGACGAGGTCGCCGTCATCGATCCGGCCCCGGTTCTGATTGTAATGCAAGATCGTCGTGTGGAGGCCGGCTCCGATGATCGACGGGAAGGCCAACTGCATGGCACCCCGACGCTTAAACTCGTACTCGATGAGGGCCTCCAGCTCGTACTCGTGCATCCCGGGCCGCACGGCTCGCATGGCCGCCAGGAGGGCCTCCCCGGTGATGTCGATGGCCTTCTGGAGCAGGCCGAGCTCGAAGTCGTCCTTAATGCGCCGCATGTCGTCCAGGTGGACCGACAGGTTGATGACGGGCAGGGCCGGATACCGCTCCCGAATCCTTTGGACCAGCTGAAGATAGCGGGTCGGCGGGTCATTCAGCCCGATGGGCTCGTTCAATACGGCGACCGTCGGATGCTGACTGAGGAGACGCCCCAACATCGTCTCGAATTGGGTCGTCGGGAGTATGGTGGCGATGCCCGTCAGCTCAGCGGCTTCCTTGTCGGGCGCCAGCTTCGGACCCGTCCAGACCTCCTGCTGGGGGTCCTTCGGCGGCAGAAACAGGATCTCCTTCCAGGTCTCCCGGGGCGCTCCCGGCCAGAGGACGAGGGCCGCATGGGGGACTTCCAGGCCCGTCAAGTAGTAGAAGTAGTTGTTCTGGACGAATTCGTCGATGTCCGGCTCCGGGTTCGCCAGGACGATGGCCAGGGCGTCGCCCAGGAGCTGGGCCAGCTTGGCCCGGCGCTGTTGGTAGACCTCCTTCTTGTATTCGGTCGGCACCTGCGAGAGCAGGGGTCCCCTGAAGAGGGTCATCGCAAAGAGCGTCATAAGCACGCTCCATCGGTAAAACTTCATGGCTCCCCTTCCCTCCATCCGCCAAAGGTCGAGTCCGTTACCGTTTACCCCAAAGAGTACGAACGAGTTCTGGTAGTGTCATGCCCACGTGTCCGGCTACGTCGCGCAGGATTCGCGGTGTCGGGGGATCGTTATATGATGCACTTCCCCTGAGGTTTGACATGTCAGGCGGGCGTGACTACCCGTCTGTCGGGTTAACTTGTAACCCAAGCGGATCAGGGCTTGAATGAGTTCATCAGCTGATACGTCCCTCGGTAGTCTCACAGAGCCAGGACCTCTTCTCGAACAAAGTGGACCCGCACAAGGTGTGGCAGGTCCCCAGGGTCAAAGTGACAACGGACGGCGTCCAAGATCATTTGCCGAAGCTCTTCATCCGTATCGGCTTCTGTGTATATGGAGAAGCCCGGAGCCCAAGCCTCGTATCCCCCTTCGGGGGATTCTTGTACGATAAAAAGAATCTCAGAAATCATCTTCCTCTATCCTCTCCTATATGCCCCGAAAATCCCCTATAGCCGCACTGCTGAACTCTCAACCTCCCGGACTCCCGAACTGCCGAATTTTACCGCCCTGGCGCTACCAGGGGAATCTCCTGGACCGGCCCCAGGGCCGTCAGGGCGCCGTCGAACTTCTCCGGCGTGCCGACGACCAGGATGGCCATCTGTTCGGGCTTCCAGTATGTCCGGATGACTCGCTCGACGTCTGCCCGCGTGACGGCCTGGATGTTGGGAACATACCTTGCCAGATAGTCCGTCGGCAGGCCCGTCACGGTCAGCCGCAGGTAGTTGAAGATGACGTCCGCCGGAGATTCGTACTCGAACACAAAGGAGTTGATCAGGGCCTCTTTGGCGACCTGGACTTCCTCGTCGGTCACGCCCTCCCGCCGGATGCGGTCTAACTCGTCTTTCAAGGCCCGGAGGGCCTGGAGCGTGCTCTCGGCCTTCGTCGCCGTGGCGACCGTAAAGGTGCCTGGATAGTCAAATTGAACGGCATAATGGCTGAAGGCGTAATAGGCCAAGCCCAGCTGGCTCCGGACCCGCACGAAGAGACGGCTCGACAGACCCTGGCCGAACAGCACGTTGGCGACCTGAAGGGCGTAAATGTCCCGGTCATAGGCCCGTTTCGGGTCAAAGGGCGGGACGACGTACCCCATTCGGATCTTCGTCTGGGTGACGTCGGCCTTCTTCACGAGAAAGATCCCTGGCCGGGTCGGTCGGAAGGCCGGCCGCTCCAGGCGAATCTGGGGGGCCCGCCAGGCACCCAGATACTTTTCCAGCCATCGCCGGAGTGTCGGCGTCGAGAAGTCGCCCCATACGCCGAGGACGAGCCGGTCGGGCCGGACGTACTGCTCATGAAACTGCTGAAGGTCCGTCTGCTGGATGGATCCGACGTCTTGGGTCGTCGGATATCGCCCGTAGGGGGTGTCCGTCCCGAAGACGACCTTTTGGAATTCCCGACGGGCGATGGCCTCCGGGTCGTCGTTCTCCCGTAAGAGGGCAGCAATCCGTTGACGTTTCGCCACGTCGAGCCGCTCGGCGTCCCACCGGGGCGACGTCAGCATTTCAGCCAGCAATGCCAGGCCCGTCTCGAAGTGCTCCCGAAGCGACGCCAGGCTGATCCGACCGTTCGTGAGGCCGATGTTGATCTCGACCTCGATGGCCTTCTGGTCGAGGAGGCTGTCGACCTCGTCGGGCGTGTGCAGACGCGTCCCGCCCGTCCGCAAGAGCTGGCCCGTCAGGCCCGCCACACCGGGCTTCGCCTCGTAGACGGCCCCGGCATCGAGATAGCCGACCAGACGGATCAGGGGCAGGTCGTGGTCCTCCAAGACGAGGACCCGCAGGCCGTTTTTAAGACGGAACATCTGAGGCTGAGGCGGTCGGAAGGGCGGGAGCTCGGGAAACCGAAGGTCCCGCCAGGACGCCGACAGCTTGGACGCCGGCACCGTCTGAGCGCCGGCCCACTCTCCGCCGGCGAGGCTCCAGACCAGCAGAAGCCAGGCCATTCCGACGGCCCATCGTCGGTGCGATCGCATCCGTGTACCCCCGTTTCGGTCGGCAGATGGGCAGGTGATGGATCGACAATTCAGAACGCCGCCCGTGATGGCGGTGTCTACCTTACTATGCATCCTGGCCTGTCCATCGGCCTATCTGCCGGCCTGCCCATCGGCCCGTATCAAGCGCCCGACGATACGTCGCTTCGGCACGCAGTAGGTCTGAACGACTCGTTGAACATCGGCGGCCGTGACAGCCTGGATTTGCCGAGGCGTCTCGAAGAGCTTCCGCCAAGAGCCGGCGACCTTTTCGTAAAATGTCAGCTCTCGGGCCAGGTCCCCGTTATCTTCGAAGGTCTTATAGAAGTCGTGCAGGGCCTGGGCCTTAAAGCGTTCGAGTTCGTCGGGTCGGATGCCGTCCTTCTGGATCGAGGCCAGTTCGTCTAAGACTTCGTTCTCCAGGGTGTCCAGTGACACGTCGGGGTTCGGAAGGACCCAAATGACCAGCAGGTGCGGATACTTGTGGCCGGGAAAGCCCGTGAACACGTTGACGGCCGCCGCCAGTTTCTTCTGGAGGACGAGCCGCTGGTAAAGGCGAGAACTCCGGCCCCGAGCCAGGACATAGCTCAGGGCCTCGAGGGGCCAGTGGTCCGGATGCTTGAAGTCCGGGACGTGAAAGGCCATGACCAGGAGCGGCTGGGCGTCCAGGTACAAGGTGAAGCGGCGTTCGCCCTCGAAGGGCAGTTCCTGCGTCACGACCGGCAGACGGGACGTCGCCGGCGGCAAGTCACCAAAGTACCTTTCGGCCCAGGCGGCCGCCTGAGGAGGGTCGATGAGGCCGACGGCCGCCGCCACCATGGAGTTAGGTCGGTAATAGGCTTGATAGAACTGGAGGGCCCGCGAGATGTCGATGTTCTCCAGGTCGGAGGGAAATCCGATGACAGGCCGACCGTAAGGATGGGCCAGGAAGGCGACGCCGACGAGGCGATGGAACATCCGGCCGATGGGGTTGTTCTCGACCCGCAGGCGGTATTCCTCCAAGACGACGTCCCGTTCTTTGTAAAACTCCCGAAAGACGGGGTCCCGGAAACGGGCCGACTCCAGGTAAAACCACAGCTCGGCTCGGTTACTGGGAAGACCGAAGAAGTACTCGGTCGAGTCGGCCGTCGTGAAGGCGTTCAGGCGCCGGCCGCCGTTCCGCTCGACGATCTGGCCGAACTCGTCGGTGACGACGTACTTTTGGGCCTCGGCCTCCCAGCGCTTGAACTCGTCCCAGCAGGCCTGCATGCGGTCCCGGTCGGCCTGCTCGCCCTTCCACTTCTCTTGCAGGTAGCAAGCGTGGGCCTGCTCCATCTTGTCGAGGGCTTCTTTCTCCTTCGCCCAGTCCGAAGTCCCGATGGTCGAGGTTCCCTTGAAGGCCATATGCTCGAAGAGATGCGCCAGACCGCTCTCCCCGAGGGACTCGTGGACGCTCCCGGCGTCTACATAATTGTGGAAGGCCACGACCGGGACGTAGCCCCGGGGCAGGACCAGGAGCTTGAACCCGTTCGGCAGGGTCTTCTCGACGACCCGCCGTTCCCATCGGGCCATGACGGGGTCTTCTTCCGCCTTCGGGACCGGCCCAGGACCTGGCCGCTGGGCCGACGCCATCGAGACGCCCCAGAGGCCGACCCATAGAAGGGCTAAGGGCCAAGGGCTAAGGGCCCTATGCCCTCTGCTGTTGGCTCTATGCTCTCGGCCCTTGATGAAGCCATGCCATCGCCTCATGCATGTCTCCCTGCGGGGATATGGGATGCAGGATACAGGATGCGGGAGGTGGGATGCAAGATGGGACTGGGGATTGCGGATTGCGAATGGAAGGATTCGGTGTCAAGGCTTGAGGGTGCGTCCTGACTCTTACCGCTCCGCAATCCCCAATTCGCAATGAACTCGTCTCAAAACCCTCCCC
>JAUQPV010000213.1 GCA_030550225.1 Acidobacteriota bacterium
GCTCGGCCGCCCGGGCAACCTTCTCGCCTACGACGGCACCCATACTGCCGCCGATGAAGTCAAACTCCATCACGCCGATGATGACGGGAAACCCGCCGAGCGTCCCCTCGGCCACGCAGATAGCGTCTTCGGTACTGACCGTGTCCCACGCCTGCTTCAAGCGTTCCGTGTAGCGCCGGCGGTCCCGAAATTGCAGGGGGTCGGCCGTCTTCAGCTCAGTGAACAGCGACTGATAGACCCCATCGTCGAACAGCAGGACCATTCGGTCGTGGGCCCGCAAGCGAAAATGGTAATTGCACTTGGGGCACACATGGAGGTTCCGTTCGACCTCCCGCCGCCAGACGATCTGCTGGCATTGGGGACACTTCACCCACAGGCCCTCGGGGATCGAAGGCCCCGTGGGAGCTTCATTCCTCTGAAACAGCGCCATGCCACACGCCTCTCCTGAGACACACCATAAGGTCTCAGGTCCCAGGTGCCGGGTCCTCGCAGAGAGGACCCACGAGCCCACCTCGAACTTGGGACTCTGTGTTTCTGGACGAGGGTAACCGGTGACCTGGACCGGTCTATGGTCCGTAGTCCCCTTTGCCTGGGACCCGCAGAGAATCCTCCTATTCTAAGAAAGGCCAGTCCCTTGTCCAGAACACGACGGGGGCCGAAGAGCGAGGACAGTTCGGAAATCGGCACCTACGGCTGGAAGATGACTGGGACCGTGTGCCAGGTCTTGACGGGAACGCCCTGATGACGGGCCGGCCGGAACGTATACTTGCGGACGGCCTCCAAGGCCGCGTCTCGCAGGATCGCGTATTTATAACGCAAGACCTGAACCTCGGCCACGCTTCCCCGTTCGTCCACGAGGACTCGGAAGATGACCGTATCCGAAAGACGCTGAGCCCGGGCCAGGGCCGGGAAGTCCGGCTGTACCTTTTTCAAGAGGACTGGCGGCTCGTCAGGCGTTTCAACCAGGTCGCCCGGTCGGACGCGAGGTGTCTCGACCGGTGGGGTTGGCGGAGCCGGTGCTTTCGTCCCGGCCGGCACCTCGGGGGCCGGGGTCTCCGGGGTCGGTGCCTTGGCCGCCCCAGTCGCCGGAGTCGGTTCCCTCGAGGTTTTCTCGACCGGTCGATCCGTTTCCCGAGTCGGTGCCTTAACGGATGGGGTCGGGGCCGGCACTTCTGGAGCCTTCACCGGTGAAGTCGGCGCTTCCGGGGCCTTCGCCGGTGGACTTGGCGGGGACGGCGCCGGCACTTTCGCTTCCGCAGTGACCGTCGGCGCCGGAGTCTCGGGGACAGGCGTCGTCGAGGGCGCTGGCGCTTCCGGACTCCCGGCCGGCGCTGGCTCCGGCGTCGGCGGCGTCTCTGGGCGCGTCGGCTCGGACGGCGCCGGCGGGGGTGACACCGGGACGACCGGTGTCGCCGGCCGACTTCGAACGGAAGTCTGCCGGAGGATGATCCCCGTGATGGCGCCAGCGATGACGACAAAAAGGCCCACAAACAGAAATACCAACAGTGCCGTCGGCCGACGCCGCTTCGGGGTCCCCATCGGATAGGCGATCTCTTCAAAGCTTCGGGCACCGACTCCGGTCGGCGGGGCGGCCTCTGCCAAGACCGGCAAGGATGGGGGGACCGGGGTCTCCACGAGAACGGTCGGCGCCGCCTCGGACGGGGCCTCAACGGCCGCTGGCGGAGTCCGCAGTTCGATGCGGGGGAGGTGCCGGAGCTTCTCCCGAATCTCGTCGACGGGACCCGCTTCCTCAGGAAAGAGCTCCCGGATGAAACGGGCGACGTACAGAGTCGAATTGGGGATGCCCCGCTGGACCAGGAAGTCCTCCAGGTCTCGCTGAAGCTCCCGGGCCGTCTCGTAACGGCGGGCCGGGTCCGGCTGAAGGGTCTTCTCCAGGATCTGGGCCAGCGTCTCGGGGACGTCGGGCCGGAACGTCCGGACCGGCGGGACCCGGCCCTGACGGACCTTCTCCAAGACCGCGAGCTCCGTGTCGCCATTCTCATAGAAGGGATTCCGGCCCGCTAACATCTCGTAAAGGACGACGCCCAGAGAGTAAATGTCCGAACGGGCGTCGACGGGCTGGAGACTCGCCTGCTCAGGGGCCATGTAGAGGACTTTTCCCTTGAGGGCACCGCTGAGCGTGATGTGCATCTTCACGGCGGCCTTGGCGACACCAAAGTCGGTCAGCTTGATGTCGCCGTCATAGCTGATGAGGACGTTCGGCGGGGACACGTCCCGGTGGACGATGTGGAGGGGATGCCCCTGGTCGTCCCGGGCGCGGTGGGCGTAATCCAGGGCGGCGCACAGGTGGATCGCCACGATCACGGCGATCTCGACGGGGACCGGGCGTTGGGTCTCTTGGGCTCGGCGGAGGACGGCCCGGAGGTCCTTGCCGGGGACGTACTCCATGGCGATGTAGTAGTCGCCGTCGATGCGGCCCATGTCGAAGATCTGGACGATGTTCGGGTGGGTCAGTCGGGCCGCCACCTTCGCTTCATCGATAAACATTGTGATGAATTCTTTGTTATCGGATAAGTGGGGCAAGATCCGCTTGATGGCCAGCGTCTTCTCAAAACCCTCGACGCCCCGCTTCTTGGCGACAAAGAGCTCCGCCATCCCGCCCGTGGCGACCCGCTTGAGGAGGACATACGGCCCAAAGGGCGTCCCCTCGACCTCCCGGGCCAGACCCGACGCCGGCTTTTCCACCAGCACGGTCGGGGCCTCCGGCGGCGACGGAGACGCTCCCACTTCACCCATGGTCTCCTGAAGGACCTGCAGGACCTCCTGCTCGATTTGGCGTTCGTCCACCTCTTCCGCCGCAGGCGTGGCGGCCTCCGGAACGCCCGGAGCGCCTTCCAAGAGCAGGGTCTCCTCGGCCGCCAGGTCCGTGATGACTTCCTCGACCTCCGAGATGACGTCCTGGAAGACCTCTTGGGGAGCGACCGGGACCGTCGGCAAGGGCTCCGCCGAGGCGGCCTCCGAGGTGGGCCAACGGGCTGTCTCCGAGGTCGGTGCCTCCGACGGCGCCTCCCACTGCACCAAGAGGGTCCGGATCTCTTTCTCCAGCTCCGGGTCCAGGCCGACCTCTTCCGTCGGCCGGGCGACGGCGACCGTCGGTAGGGCAGCCCCAGACAACCACTCCTGAACTTTCTGGTGGAGGACGTCCTCGGCTATCGGCCACTCGATCAGGTCGGTCGCCCCGAAGCGGCGCAGGATGACATTTCGAACCTGGGCACCCCGATACACGTCGGAAAAGATGACGACCGGCGTCGTTTGGAAACCCGGCAGTTGCCGAATCTGCTGGCAGGCTTCCGGGGCGTTCATCCGGGGGAGGGGCGCATACAGGAGGATCAGGTCCGGCCGGGCCTGCCGGGCCTGCTCGACGGCCGATGAGCCGTCGGCGGCTTCCAAGACCTGGAGACCCCAGCGCTCCAGGTGTTCACGGATACGCTGGCGGATGCGGGGGTCATAATGAGCGACCAGGACTTTGGGTGGCATGCCAGCGCCCCCGATACGTTTCAGCGAGCCGGTGACGTCCTAATGGTAGCACGCAGTCGATCCAAAGTCTAACGTATCTTGCATCCCCCAGCTTGCATCCTGCATCATTAGCGGGCCTCGCCCCGTCAGGCGTGTCGGATGCGTTGGATTCGTGTCGTTCAGCTCTGGAAGTCGTATCAGCACCGGACGGGCCTCATCGAGGTCCTTCGGGGCGTGGACTGGGAGGTCCCGACGCCGGGCATGGCCGTCGCCGTCATGGGCCCCTCGGGGGCCGGGAAGACGACGTTCTTGCACCTCCTGGCCGGTCTGGAGTCGCCCGACGCCGGCGAGGTCTGGATCGACGGCCGACCCGTCCACGCCATGACACCGGCGGAGCTCCTTCGATTCCGCAACGAGCGGCTGGGTTTCGTCTATCAGTATCACTTCCTGATCGAAGAACTGACGGCCCTAGAGAACGTCGTCCTCCGGTGTCGGATCGCCGGCCTCTCGGCGTCGGAAGCTTACGGACGGGCCGAACGGTGGTTGACCGCCGTCGGCCTGGCCGACCGCCGGCACCACTATCCGGCCGAGCTGTCCGGTGGGGAGGCCCAGCGGGTCGCCATCGCCCGGGCCCTCGTCATGGAGCCGGCGTTGATCTTGGCTGACGAGCCGACGGGGAACCTGGATGAGAGGACGGCCGACGAGGTCTTCGACCTGATGCTTCGATTGGTCCGGCAGCATCGGGCGACCCTCGTCGTGGCGACACACAACCGACACTTGGCTCGCCAGTGTGACGCCGTGTACCGGATTCACCTCGGCCAAATTCATGCCGTACCGGTCTCAGAAGTCATGGACGAGATCGACTCATGAAGCACCTTCGATGGGCCATCCTGCTCGGCTCTTTGAGTCTCTGGGGGCTTGCGGGCGGAGTCCCGCCTCTGCCCGGACCTGCGGGGACGGACCGTGAGGAGACGGGCGGACCGATGGCCGCCCCAGGGTGGTGGCCGATCCCGCAAGACTATGGGGTCACGGCCCATTTCGGGGATTACCGGTGGGACGGTCGCGTGCATACGGGCCTGGACTTCAGCACGAATCTCCGGATCGGCCTGCCCGTTCGCGTCTGGAAGGCCGGCGCCGTCGTGCGTCTGCGGGTCGACCGCTTCGGCTACGGGCGTGCCCTTTACGTGAAGCATCCCGATGGCCTCACGACCGTTTATGCGCATCTGGACCGGTTTGAGAACGAGCGTCTCCGTCTGGAGGACTTCGTCCGTCGGCTCCGCCAGCGGACGGGACGGCTCTTCGTCGGCGACGTTTTCTTGGATGACCCCATCCCCGTCGAGGCCGGCCAGGTCATCGCTTACACCGGCGAGTCGGGGACGGGCCGGCCGCATCTGCACTTTGAGGTCCGGGACGCCCAGGAAGTACCCCTGAATCCCATGGATTGGGGGGTCGTCCCGCCTTACGAGCGTCAACGGCCCGTCATCCAGGGCATCGTGCTCGTCCCGGCCCGGGCAGACGCCTTTCTCGACGGGCGACCGGATGCCCTCGTCCTGGAGCCCTCGCCCCGAAAGGCGGTCGATGCGTATCCCCGACCCGTTACCGTGACGGGACCCATAGATCTGTTCGTCGCCGCCTTCGAACCGTCGGTACGGCCCT
>JAUQPV010000214.1 GCA_030550225.1 Acidobacteriota bacterium
GCTCGGGCATTCGACCACCGTGTTCCGGGAGACTTTTCCCGTCGAAAATCCCGACTACCTCATCGAGGCGGTCGTCGAGATCCCCGTCCAGGTCAACGGTCGGGTCCGGGCGACGCTTCGGGTCCCCGTCGACGCCGACCCGGCGACGGTCGAGGCGATGGCCCGCTCCCATCCGAACGTGGCCCGCTACCTCGAGGGCCGTCCCGTCCGGAAGGTCGTCTACGTCCCGAACCGTCTCCTGAATTTCGTCGTCTCCTGAGATGAGGTCCCGGGTGTCCGGTCCCCAGAGAGGCTGGCTATGGTCTATGGCCCACGGTCGTAGCCGGTCGTTCGTAGTCTGGGGTTTGTGGTCTCTGGTCCTCGCTTTCGGTCCGAGTGCCTTAGCGGCCACGCTGTTCCCGCCCGGTATCCGATGGTGGCGTCTGGAGACGCCCCACTTTTGGGTCTTCTACCCTGCGGGGATGGCCCCGGCCGCCGAACGGGCCGCCGCCTGGGCCGAATGGGCCTACGAACGCTTGGCCGGCGACTTCGGCTACCGCCCTGGCCGAATTCGGCTCATCCTGACCGACCACGCCGACGTCGCCAACGGCTTCACGACCGTCCTCCCCGAGCGCCTGGTCGTCGTCTTCCTGCCACCGCCCGACAGCACCGAGACGATCGGCGATTACGACGACTGGCTGAAGACCGTCCTCGTCCACGAGCTGACCCACCTCTTCCACCTGGAACGGGCCCATCCTGTCTACCGGGGCCTACGCTTCCTGTTCGGCCGGTCGCCCCTGCTGTTCCCGAACCTCCTGGCCCCTGACTGGTTCACGGAGGGCCTCGCCACCCTGGAGGAAACCCGATGGACCCGGGGCGGCCGGGCCTGTAGCGCCGAAACCTACATGATGGACCAGACCGCCCGGGTGACGAATACCTATCCGTCCATCGATCAAGCTTGGCTCGCCCGGGCACCGTGGCCGGCCGGCCTGACGGCCTATCACTTCGGGGCCGCTTTCCTCCATCAACTGTACCGAGATCACCCCGACACGTTCTGGTCGGCGATACGGGCCAAAAACGAATCTATCTGGCCTTTCTTTCTGAATGGCCGAGAGTCTCGTCACCTGGGTAGCCGATTCAGCCAGCTCTGGGCCCGCTGGACGCAAGAGCCCCCACGTCTCATTGGGAATTCGGGGACCGGGCGTCTGGAAATCATCGCCCGCCGGGGGTACTTCCTATCGAGTCTCCGGACGGTCGGTCACGAAATCTGCTACGTGAACGAGCGGGCCCACGAGTTTCCCGGCGTCTTCTGTAGCGATCCCCGGACGGGTCGGACCCGCCGGGTCCTGGAGGGTGTGCCCGCAGGTCCGTTTGGGGTCGACCCCCAGGGTCGCATCGTGGCAAGCGTCCTGGAATGGCGCCGTTCGTTCTGGCTCCGAAGCGGCCTCGTGCGGATCGACCCCCGGACGGGTCGGCGGACGTGGCTGAAGGTCGGGTCACGCCTGAAAGACCCGGACGTCGACCCCGAGGGCCGCATCGTGGCCGTCCGTCATGAAGACGGCGGCGGCACGGCTCTGGTCGTCCTTGAACCCGACGGTACCCTCCGGGCCCTGGCCCGGGACCCGGCCGTTCGGTGGAGCCAGCCCCGGTGGCGTCCACCTGAACCGAATCGGCCCGGAGTCTCGACTTTTGCCGCCGTCGCCCATCATACCGACGCCACATGGAGCCTCGAGCTATGGACCGCCAACGGACACCGCTTGGCCGAGTGGCTTCGGGACCAAGCCCGTAAGATGGACCCTACCTGGTCGTCGGACGGGCGGTGGCTTCTGTTCGTCGCCGATTACTCAGGGAAGCTGGACGTATGGGCCTGGGACACGGAAACCCAGCAGGTCAGGTGGGTCGCCCTGCCGGGGGCCGGCTTCCGATCGCCGTGGCTGACGCCTGACGCCCTTTTCATGGCCGTCTATGCGGCCGATGGCTACCATCCCGCCCGCGTCCCCCTGAAGGATGATTTTCCCTCCCTCTTGCGTCCTCCACCCTTTGGTCCGGATCATGCCCCGCCCTTGGAGTCCCCGGGGAAGGAGCCGGGTAAGGGAGAACCGTTGAACCCGCCGGAAACGAGGCGGGATGGGGATAAGCCGAGTACGAAATATCCGGAAGCCCTGAAAGAGCGATGTGCCTTACGTCCCCCGGAAGCGTATACCCCGACGCCCCCGCCACCGGAGATTCGCCAAAACCGCCGGTCTCCGGTCTTCCCCGTCGTACGGCCCTTCACGTGGTTCCCCGTCGTGCGGTCTGACGAATCGAGCCGGCGTGTCGGCATCGCCCTGCTCGGGGTCGACCGCTGGGGTTACTCGTCCTACCAGGCCGTCGTCGACTACGGCCTCGACGACCGCCTCGTCCGCTACGACGTCCTATACCGCTGGGATCGATGGTATCCGACCCTGGCCTTACGGGCCCGCCGGGAAATCGCGCCGCTCCAGGAAGACATCTCCCTGGCGACAGACACCTACGAGACGATTCTCCAAGTCCCCTTCCGGCGAATGCGGTCGACCCGTGCTGTCACGCTGGGCCTTCGCTACGCCCCCCTGTGGACGGTCGACCGGACGGGCCGCTTCCGAAAACTCCAGGACCGCTGGTCCGTCCCGTGGACGCTGTTCTACTCCCGGGCCCTACGCTTCCCCTATTCGGTCAGCCCTGAAGACGGCTGGACGGCCATCGGATGGGGCCGCTGGGGCTTTCGGGGCCAACGGTTCGTGACCCTGGGCGGCGACCTCCGGTGGTATGCGCCCGGATGGCGACGCCATCACGTCCTGGCCCTCCGCCTGACGGGCGCCTTCTCGACGGGACCCGAACCCGAGGCCCTCACGCTGGGCCTCGAATCCGACGACCTCGGGCCCGTCCGGGCCCGCGTCGAGTCGGCACTCGTCCGCCGGGGCCTCGTCTGGAACGTCGAGTACCGATGGCCCGTATATGAGATCCAACGAAGTCTGGGATTGTTCCCTCTGTTTATGGAGCGGCTGAGCGTGGCCGTGTTCTATGATGGAGCTTACTTTACCTCATTCCACGGAGGGACCGACCCGACCCAGACAGTCCACGCCGTCGGTGCTGAGGTCCGTCTGCACGTGAGCGCCGCCGGCTTCCGAGCGACCGGCCGGGCCGGCGGGGCCATCGAAGTCGGGGGCCAGCACCGGCGACGGGCATACATAGCTTTGCGGCTGCCTTTCTGAGGGGAATAGACTAAAGACCATGGACCATAGACCTGTCTTAGAGGGTGGATTCGCTCCATCTTGAGACGAGGTTTCCCGACGACGCGGTGCGGTCGGGTCTATCGTCGGGGGTCCCCCACCCAAGACCTAACCCCGGCCCCCAATGCTGGGCAGGTGCCAGAGATGCGGGAAGTGGTCGTCGTCCTATTTTCTGGCGGTCTCGACTCGACGGTCGCCCTCTGGTGGGTCCGCCATCAGGACTGGAAGCCCGCTCCCCTGAGCATCGATTACACCGGCCGTCCTCGGGGCGAACGGGAAGCGGCTCGAAAGATTGCGACCATGGCCGGGGCAGAGGTTTTAGAAATCTCCCTTCCTTTCTATCAGGACCTACAAGCCTGGCGCCGAGGGAGCGTCCTTCCGGCGGACCTGGCCGGGGCCAATCCCGTGTATCTGCCGGCCAAGAACCTGCTGTTTTATGCCATCGCCGCCTACTACGCTGAGGTCCTCGGGGCGACCCGCATCGTCGGCGGCCACTACCGAAACGACGGGACCCTCTTCCCGGATGCCTCTGCCGCTTACTTCGCCCGTCTGGATGCCTTGATCACCGAGGGCCTCCATAGTCACCGGCCTCGCCTGGAGCTCCCCTTTTTAGAGATGACTAAGGAAGCCGTCGTCCGCCTGGGCCTCGCCTTGGGTGCCCCCCTCGACCTGACGTGGAGTTGCTACTGGGACGGTCCGACGCCCTGTGGCCGATGTGAAGGCTGTCGGGAAAAGGAAACGGCCCTGCAGGCTGTCGAGAATGGATTGGGCAGATAGGCAGATGGGTCGGTAGGCGAATAGGAAGGTAGGCGGTAGGGGACAACCCTTGAGGTTACCCCGTGAGGCGGGATGCGGGAAGATGGGCTCATGGCCCTATAGGTAGGGCGACGCATGGGTCACCCCTGCCCAGTCCGGCCGGGGTCCCGAGCTCCCGTCTCCTTATACCACCGGTAACGGCGGCACCCGTAGGGGCGGGTCTCCAAACCCGCCCCTACCGAACCCCGGCCGTCGGGCAGTCGTTACGGGTGGTGCCCTGGCCGGGCCCCCTCGTCAGTCTTCAAATTCAATCTTGTCGGCAATCCAAGCACTCCCCGAGGGCCGCCGGGACTTGACCTCAACCCGGACCCCATCTTGCAAGTTCGCACACGTGCCGTCCTTAAAGCGGGTCTGCACGTCGACCAGGACCGTCACCGACCCGCCTCTCTCCATCTGAAGGGTGAAAGAAGCCGAGCCGCCGCAGGGATTCCCAGCAAGACCCGCTACCGTCCCCTTCGCCTCCAACTCGCCGCCTCGGTGGTCCTCAAACTCGATCTCGTCGGCGATCCAGGCACCGTTCTGAGGCCGCCGGGACTTGACCTCGACAAATGCCCCGTTTACCAGATTCGCACATGTCCCATGCTCAAACCGAGTCTGGGCATCGACCAGGATCGTCGTCTGGCTCCCGTTGTGATTCAGGACAAACGAGCCCGACGGCGCCGGACTGCACGTCACGGCCGCATTCGACACCGTCCCCTTCGCCTCAAACTCGGGGGGCTTCGGACCCTGCGGGGCATGGAGCCGAATCTTCCGGGCCAGCACCGTGGAATTCCCGATATACTGGCCCTTCACCTCCAAGGGGTCGCCGGCCTTCAATTGGACAGGGCTCGTGTTGATCCAGTTCGTGCTACTGTCGTACTGAATCGTGTAGGTCTGGCCGAACACCTGGAGCGTAAATTGATTCGACCCCGCCACCGGCGGCTGAGCGACCGTCCCCATGAGGTCCGCCTTGTCGTTGTGGATGTGAATCTTCTCGACGAGGTTGCCCACCCGGCCTTGGATCACGATGCGAACCTCGACCTCGCCGGTCTCCTCGACCTGGACTTCGGTTTCCGCCTCCGAGCCCCGGCTGTG
>JAUQPV010000215.1 GCA_030550225.1 Acidobacteriota bacterium
TCGGGAATCGGCAGGTCGGGGCCTTTCGGAGGACTTGAAAAGACTGGGCGTCGAGGACGGCGATCGTGTCGGCGGCCCGGTTGGCCGCGTATACGAAACGCCCGTCCGGCGCTAAATCGATGCCCTCGGTCCCCGCATCGACAGGCACGGTCCCCAGCTTGATCCGCTTTCTCAGGTCGATGGCCGTGACGGAACCGTCCCCGATGTTAGCCACGAAGGCCCGGCTCCCATCGGGCGTCACGACGACCATGTGGGACACCCGCTGGTCGGTTTGGACGGAGAAATCGACTCGCCCGGCCTTGGGGTCCACGACGACGAGGGCTTGATTTTCCTCACAGGTCATGGCGACCCGCCCATCGGGCAGGACGGCCAGGCCATGGGGCCGTCGAAACGGGGTTAGGTCGATCGTCCGGTGGACCTTTCGACCGACGAGGTCGAGGACCGTCAGCGTGTGGCCCGGTTCCTCCCGGGTCCCGTAGTCGGCAATGTAAGCCCATCGGCCGTCGGGGGAGACGGTCGCCTCGTGGGGGCCCCGGCCCGTCGGGAGCGTGGCGAGGACCTCCTTCGTGTCGGGCTGGATAAGCATGGCCGTGTGGGCCGACTTGTTGAGGACGACCAAAAGAGGCCCGGCCGATTCGCCCGAGACGCCTTGAAGAACCATCAGAAGTAAGGTCCCTACAAAGAGGGACGTCGTCGGTCGGAACGTCTGCCCTGTCTTCATGATCGCTCCTCGTCGAGTGGGTCTTGGTTCTCTGATGTCAGGGGCCCCGGATAACCTACGGGGCGTAGTATAGCGTATGTCATCTGGCGTGGAAAAAGACGGGGCGTGTCTCCGTCTCCCGTCTCTTGTCTCGCGGTCTCGGGGCGTGTACGATCAGCCCATCCTGTCACTTCGCTCCCACGGAAGGGGGTCATGCAGAGATGGCGGATTGCCCTATGGAATGGCCTGTTCTGGGGATCCCTGGGATGGCTCGGGATGGCCTCCTGGGTTCAGGCTCAACAGCTGGAGTTTCCCCGTCTGAGTCCCAAGGCCACGGTGTCCCAGACGGTCGGCCTGACGACGATTACCATCACTTATAGCCGGCCCGGCGTGCGGGGCCGGACCGTCTGGGGTGACCTCGTCCCCTATGGCCAGGTCTGGCGCACGGGGGCCAACGAGGCGACGACCATCGAGTTCACCGATGACGTCCTCATCGAGGGCCATCGACTACCGGCCGGCAAGTACTCGCTGTTCACTATCCCGGGCGAAAAGGAGTGGACTGTCATCTTCAACCGGGAATGGAACCTCTGGGGTGCCTTCACGTATGACCAGGTGAAAGATAAAGAGGCCTTGCGCATCCAGGTCCGGCCCCAACCGGCCGAGTATGCGGAATGGCTCCGCTTCAGCTTTGAGGACATGACGCCGGCTTCCCTACAGACCCCGCCGAACGCCGCTCGGGTCGTGCTCCACTGGGAACGGGTTCGCGTTGGATTCACCGTCCAGGTCGAACCCCAGACGACCCACGCGAAGGTTTTAGCCCAATGCCGGTCTGCCATCGCATCCCTGAAGGCCGACGACTGGCAGACGCCGGTCCGGTGCGCCAACTACTGCCTTCAGAACGACCTGTTGACCGATGAGGCGGCCCAGTGGATCGAGAAGTCCATCGCCGTCCAGGAAAACGCCAGCAATCTGGGCCTGAAGGCCCGGTGGCTCGCCCAGGCCGGCCAAATCGGGGAGGCCATTCAGGTCGCCGAAAAGGCCATCCAACTCGGGAAGGCCCGGAACCAGGACGTCTCGGCTTTAGAAAAATTGGTCACCGAGTGGAAGTCCCGGCGGGGTTCCCAGTAAGGACAGGCCTTGTGCCTGCCCCAGGATGGGGTGCTATGACCGGCAGGCGGGGGACGCTTGCCTCCCCGCAGACGGGGACGTCTGCGCTCCCGCAGGCCAGAGGCTTGCGCTCCCTAAATTTCCTAATCTGGAGATTTTTACCATGGCGGTCGTTTCTTCCGTAGGCATCATCGGCGGAGGTCGGATGGGCCAGGCGATGGCTCGCCGACTCCATACCCAGGGTATCCCTGTCCAGGTCTGGAACCGCACGGCCGAGCGGCTCCAGGGCTTGGCGGCCGAGGGGATTCCCGTCACGTCGGACTTACCGAACCTCCTGAAGGTCCATCCCGTCTGGCTGACCGTCCTGAGCGACGGACCGGCGACCCGGTCTGTATGGTCGATGCCAGGCGGCATGGCCGACCATGCGGCCCCCGAAAAAATCTGGCTTCAAATGGGTTCGATCGACTATCCGACGACGCTGAACCTGGCTCATGAGGCCCGTCGGCGGGGTCTTCGATTTCTGGACGCGCCGGTCCTGGGCGGACCCATGGACATCCCGACAGGCCGCCTGATCGTCATGACGGGCGGCGATGAAGAGGTCCTGGAAGCCGCCCGCCCCGTCTTAGAGGCCCTCAGCGGCCGGATCGTCCCGATGGGTCCCGTCGGGACCGGCACCCTGGCCAAGCTCGCCAGCAATCTCTTGCTGGCCCACATGGTCGTCGGCCTCGCCGAATGGTTGAGCTTCGGCCAGCAGGTCGGCCTGGACCCCCTCCGCCTGTGGGAGGTCGTCAAGAACTCCAAGCTGTACAACCCCGTCTTCGAGGCGAAGTTTCCGGCCATGCTGGAGGAGAACTTCCAGCCCAGCTTTGCCCTCCAGTGGATGGCCAAGGACTTGTGGAACATCCTGGAGACAGCCCGTCAGTTCGGGGCTTACACGCCCGTAGCCCACACGATGACGGCCCTCTACCAGGCGGCTCAGAACCACGGCCTTGGGGAGGACGACTACTCGGCCGTCCACCAGCTCCTACGCCTCTTCTCCCGGGGTACCGGAACTTAGGACCCTCGGGTTTCCATCCCCTCCCTCTACCTTCATACCGGTCTCATCCTTAGAGAACCGCCCCTCATCTTTCGGAGCGCCGGGAGTCATCCCGGCGTCCCCCTGTCCCGGCGCCGCCCGTCATGGCGGCGTCCATCCCATCCGAACACCGGCGTCATGCCGGTGTCACCCTCATGAACCGGCAGTTATGCCGGTACCCCCTCAAGGCGGTCGTGAGCCGTCCCATATGCCCCCTACTTCCCTCCATGTATCGCCGTCATCAACGCCTGCACGTCGGCATCGGCCGGCGTTAAGGGCGGGGCGCCCCGGCTCGCCACGGCCTCGATTTGAGCCGCTGTCCATCGCAGGGCGCCGACGATGGGGATCACGTGCTCGACGGGCACGGGCCACCGAGGCCCGGACTCGGACCACCGTCGTTGGAAATGGTCGACGACTTCGAGGACGCGAGGGGTGACCTCCGGGACGACCCAAATCGGGAACAGGGTCCGCCGCCCGTGGTCGTCGTATCCCACGCCGAGGACGTGCGGTTCGACGCCGGGATTCTCACCGGAAGTCCCTGAAAGGACCGACCCCAGGTGCCAGCCCCGGTAGGTGAACCAGGGCCGCAAGATGGAGACGATCGTATGGACGTCCATCCCGTGCCTCAAGCTTCAGGTGTCGGGTCTCGGAATTTCCGGTATTGGGTGTTGGGGCCTGGGTGTTGAGGGCAAGGGTTAGGTATTCGGCCATTTGGGGATTCAGCCGTGGCCAGATATACCGCCTGGACGGTAAGTCAGGGTGATCTCTGCCCGCCCTTCTATCATTTATGCCGAATTCCCGAACTGCCGAAAAGATTTAATTGACGAAGCCCTATCGACCCCCGGACCCTGGGTCCCCGGACACCCAACAGCCGCCGGAGAACGCCATCGATTGCCGGAAACCTCTCCCTCCTGTACTATGCAACCGGATCTTAAGGAGTACGATAATCCTATGCATCCTTGATTGGCAAGTACAGGAGACCCGACGTTTCCGGAGGGGCGCACGACCGTCGCCCCTTCGGACGCCGCCATCACTGGCGGCTCCGGGACAGAGAGACGCCGGGATGACGCCCGGCGTTCGGACATGAACACCAAAACACCATAGGGAGTCGGAGATGCCTTTCCGTTGCCAACCCCCCAGATATGGCGCCTTCCTGGCTTTGCTCGTGGGCCTGGTCGGGCTTCGACCCGTCGCGCGGGCGGACGATCAGCTCGCCCCGAAGCGATGGACCGCCCCACCGGCCTATCAACAGGCCGTCCAGGCTGTTCAAGACCAACGATGGCAGGAAGCGATCGGTTACCTGGAGGAAAGCCTCCTGCAAGTCCCGCCTCGGCGGGGCGACCCCCAGCAGGCGGCCGCCGGATACGCCCCGTATCTCTATATGGCCTATGCCTATGCCCGCCTGGGTCGTATGGAGGCGGCCGAAGCGTTCTACCGGCTGGCCCAACGATTCGGGGGCTTCGAACGTCAACCGGAGCTCCAAGCCTATGCTATGTTTATCGAACGGGCCCTGAAGCGACCGTCAGAGACGCAGGAAGACAAGTCGGCCCCGTCCGTCTTTTACAAGGACCAAGAGGCGGCTGAGGAATCGGGCGGCTGTGAAGTCCCGCCGGCCCGGGACCCCTACAACCTCCCATGGTACTTCCACTACGCCCTGGGCAAGGAGCTCTTCGAGCGGGGCCAGTATCGGGAGGCCCTCCGGAGTCTCCGACGGGCCCTGCTGTTGAATCCCCGCCCCGAAACCCAGGCTCGGACGTATGGCATGTGGCATACCGAATACCGGCCCTACTACTACATGACGCAAGCTTTCCTGAAGTTGGGCCAGCGGGACTGCGCCGTCCAGACGGCCCGAGAGTCGGTCCGTTTCCGAGAAATTGTCCCTACAGACAGTCTGTACCCCGGATGGCAGCAAGTCCTGAAGTCCCTGGGCGTGGAACAATGAGACGGGGAGATGGAGATGCGGTAGAAGATGTAATAGGGAATAAAAATGCTATAAAAATGCAATAGCTACATTAGCACTTTGTCATCTTCTATTCTTTTCTTTGGGAATCCGGGCGTCCAGGAACCCGGGAAATTCGTCGGGAAGTAGCCGAACTGCCGAATTGCCCTTGGCTTGGAACTCATCTCGAAACCCGTGGGAAGGGATTCGGGGGGATCGCCCCGTAGCCGAGGCCGAGACCCCGGCCCTTGCCTTCG
>JAUQPV010000216.1 GCA_030550225.1 Acidobacteriota bacterium
GGGGATGGAGACGGCAACAGACGTCCAAGCGCGTATGGCCGAATGGTCGGAGCCTCAGGCGTGGGCCTCGCAAGTTTATCACGCCGATTACTTGTCGCCCTCCGTGGCGTATGCCCTTGTCCGCACGCAGGCCGACCCGCCGGTCTTCCTCTTGGAGAGCGCCGAGGGGCCTGAGAAGATCGCCCGGTTCTCCATCATCGCCGGCGACCCTCTGGTGACCCTCGCCGGGTCCTTTGAGGCCGACGACCCGGCCTGGTCCCTGTTCGAGCAGGTCAGCCGACAGTGGTTCGAGACCCGTTTGGCGGAGGCTTGGCCGACGCGGCCCTTCCTGGGCTGGTACGGGTACGTCGCCTACGAGATGACCCAGCGGTTTGAGCGGGTCGCCTTCCGACGCCCCCGGACGCTGGCTGTCCCCGACTTTGCCTTCATATTTCCGGGCCAATTAGTCGTCTTTGACCATCGTCAGCGGGTCATGTATCACTGGTGGCATCAAAGCCGGACGCCTTGGACGTGGCAGGACCCGTGGGCCCGGGTGTCGCCCCCGCTTTTGCTTCCCCGGCGGGACCCGCGCGCCGACTTTCGGGCCGAGCCGACCCTGAGCCTGGAGGCCTTCACGGCGATGGTCGAACGGGCTCGGCATTATATCCGGGAGGGCGACATCTTTCAGGTCGTCTTGTCCCAGCGGTTTGAGCGGCCTTGGTCAGGGGATCCCTGGCCGATTTATCGGGTCCTGCGGAACTGGAACCCCTCGCCCTACATGTTTTACCTGGACTATGGCGACTTTGTCCTATTCGGAAGCTCGCCGGAGATGTTGGTCCGGCAGGTCGGCGACACGGCGTGGATTCGGCCCATCGCCGGGACCCGCCGTCGGGGTCGGGACGAGGCTGAGGACCAGCGCTTCGTCGAGGAACTCTGTCAGGACGCCAAAGAACGGGCCGAGCACGTCATGCTCGTGGACCTGGCCCGCCACGACCTCGGACAGGTCGCCGTGCCCGGGACCGTGCGGGTCACCCGCCTGATGGAAGTCGAGACCTATTCCCACGTTTTCCACCTGACGTCGGAGGTCCAGGCGACGGTCCGGCCCGACGTACCGCCCCTGCGGGTCTTGGCCGCCGGCTTCCCGGCCGGGACCGTCACCGGGGCGCCTAAGATCCGGGCCATGGAGATCATCGACGAGCTCGAGCCCGTTCGGCGGCAATTCTATGCAGGCGGCGTCGGTTACGTCGGGGCGGGCCGGCGGATGGACTTCTGTATCACGATCCGGACGGGTCTCGTCATCGAGGGCCGACTCATCGTGCAAGCCGGGGCCGGCATCGTGTGGGACTCGGACCCCCGACGGGAATACCGGGAATGCCAGCACAAGGCCGGCGCCCTCCTGGAGGCGGCGGAGGAAGTCATCTCGACAGGTCTTGGCACAAGGGGCCGGGACCTTGGAGGGTAAAGCCGTGATCGTGCTCATCGACAACTATGACTCATTCACGTATAACCTCTACCACCTTCTGGTCCAGATGGACCCCGATGTGCGGGTCTTCCGGAATGACGCCATCTCCGTCGAAGGGGTCTTGGACCTGCGGCCGAACGCCGTCGTCATCTCCCCAGGCCCCGGTCGCCCCGCCGAGGCCGGCATCTGCATCGAGCTGATCCGACGGGCGGGCGACCGCATCCCGCTACTGGGCGTGTGTCTGGGTCACCAGGCGATGGCCGAGGCGACCGGCGGGCGAGTCGTCCATGCCCCGACGCTCCTACACGGCAAGACCAGCCGGATTACTCACGAGGCAACGCCGCTCTTCCAAGGCGTGGCCAACCCCTTCGAGGCGACGCGCTATCATTCCCTGGCCGTCGAGCCGGAGAGCCTGCCGTCGGATTGGGTCATCTCGGCCCGAGCCGATGACGGGGTCATCATGGCCATCGAGCATCGCCGGTGGCCGATGGCCGGTGTCCAATTCCATCCCGAGTCGGTCTTGACCCCGGAGGGACCCCGCATCGTCGAGAACTTCTTACGACACTATGCCGGCTGGCCCTGGCGGTGAATGGGGAGTCCGGGAATTCGGGAATCCGGGAATTCGGCATTGCGGGGAAGTGGGGATAAGGCGGTCCAGCGGATAGGAGACTGAGGGGAGGCTTTCCGGTTCCTCCCTTCCTCTCTCGCCTGGCCTCCTGTTCTACCTTACTGCCGAATTGCCGAATTCCCGAATTGCCTGATTTTTGAGGAGGTCCGATGAACGAGCTTCGCATCGCCCTTATCGGACTCGGCGCCGTCGGCCGGGCGTGGGCCCGGCTCGTGACGGAACGGGCCGAGCGGATGCAACGTCTCTATGGGACTCGCCTCGTCGTGACGGGGGTCTTCACGGCCCGCCACGGGGCGGCTATCGATCCGCGGGGCCTGGACTTATCTGAAGTGCTCCGGGCCTATGAAGCGGGAAACCTGACAGACTTAAGCGTCCACCCGGCACCCGCCGACGGCGGGACCTTCGTGGATACCTGTCCGGCCGACGTCCTCGTGGAACTCAGTGTCCTGAATCCTCAGACGGGCCAGCCGGCCCTTGATTATGTCCGGCGAGCCCTCCGACGGGGCCTCCACGTCGTGACGGCCAATAAGGGTCCTATCGCCCTGGCCTATCGGGAGCTTCGGGACCTGGCCCGGACGCAAAACCGGTGGCTCCTCTTCGAGTCGTCCGTCATGGACGGGATCCCCATCTTCAGCATGGTCCGGTGGGGCCTGCCGGCCGCCGAAATCCGGGGCTTCTACGGCATCCTGAACAGTACGACCAACCTGGTCCTGACCCTCATGGAGCAGGGTGCCTCGATGGAAGAAGCCATCCGGCAGGCCCAGGCCATGGGCATCGCCGAGGCCGATCCCTCGCATGACATCGACGGTTGGGACGCCGCCGTCAAGGTCTGTATCCTGGCCAACGTCTGGATGGACGCCGACTTAAAGCCGACGGACGTGGACCGCACGGGCATCCGAAGCGTCTCCCCGGCGGACCTGCGGGCCGCCCTCGACCGGGGCCACCGCATGAAGCTCGTCTGCCGGGCCCAACGCCGGCCGGACGGGACTCTTCAGGCCTCCGTCCGACCCGAAGAGGTCCCCCTCTACGACCCCCTCGCCCAAACCAAGGAGACGGAGGCCTTCCTGTGTATCGAGTCGGACTCGATTGCCCCCCTGGCCCTCGTCGAACGGGCCCGGGCGACACCGGTCCATACGGCGTACGGCGTCCTGGCCGACGTCCTCCAGATCGCCCGCCTGCCCAATCCTATCCGATGAAGGTTTCAGGCCTTTGGCCTGTTCCTCACCTGCCTATCCCCTCTTCACGATGGCCAGCGGGGCTTCCTTCTTTCCAGGAAGGCTCGCAGGCCTTCCTGGCCCTCGGGCGACACCCGGAGTCGGGCCGTCGTATCGACGCCCAGGGCCAGGGCCGCCTCAAAGGGGAGTCGGGTGACGAGACCCGTCAGGGCCTTCGTCGTCCGGACGGCCTGGGGACCGGCCGCCCGGACGGCTTCGGTGAGGGCCTGGACCCGTTCGTCTAAGGCCTCGGCCGGGACGACCTCGTGGACCAGGCCGATGGCCTTCGCTACATCCGCCGAGAAGAGTTCCCCCGTCAGGAAATACCGACGCATGTAGGTCTCCCCGATTTTCCGATACACGAAGGACGATATGATCGCCGGGGCGATCCCGAGACGGACCTCGGTGAAGCCGAACTTCGTGTCCTCGGCCGCCACGACGATGTCTCCGACGGCGCACAAGCCCATCGCCCCACCGACGGCGACCCCGTGGGCCCGGACGATCAAGACCTGCGGGGTTTGGTTCATCAGGTTGAACAGGTCGGCCAATGTCTGGGCGTCCCGACGGTTTTGCTCCTCGGTGAGCTCGACCGACCGCCGGAGCCACTCGACGTCGGCCCCGGCACAGAACACGGGGCCCCGACCGCCGAGCTGAATGACCCGCACGGACGGGTCTGCCGCCAGAGCCTGAAAGCAGTCCGTCAATTCGGCGATCATCCGGTCGTTGAGAGCATTGCGGGCCTCGGGTCGGTTCAGCCATATCCGCACGACGGGGCCTCCGGTCTCGACTTGCAGGGTCTCGTAAGGGATGGACCGCGTCATCGTTCCGCTCCAAGAGGGAGATGCAGGATATGAACATGCAGGATGTGAGATGCAAAACGCAAGGGGACTTGCCCACACCCAATACCTAACGGACCCGTGGATTTGCCTCGGTCCCGGAACTTCCCTAAGATGGGGGTGGGCGCCGCCAAGGATGGGGGCGGGTGTCACCAAGGAAGGTGGTCATGCACCGGGTACGGGAGATCATCGAAAAACAAAAAGAGGTCTTCTCCGTCCGGCATGACTGGACCGTCCTGGATGTGGCCCGATACATGAGCGAGCGTAACATCGGGGCCGTCGCCGTGCTCGATGACAAGGCCCAAGTCGTCGGTATGTTCAGCGAACGAGACTTGATGACCCGCGTCGTCGCCGTCGGCCGGGACCCCCGGCAGGTGCGCGTCGCCGAGGTCATGAGCCGGAACGTGCAAACGGCTCGCCTCGACGATACCCTGGAAGACTGTATGGGAAAGATGCGGGAGCATCGATGCCGTCACCTGCCGGTCGTGGAAAACGGCCGCCTCCTGGGGATGATCTCGATGCGGGACATCATCGAGTTCCAACTGATGGACCGGGAACAGCAGATTGAGTTCATGCGGGCCTACATCGCGCAGGTGCCCCCCGGTTTCGGGTTCTCTCCATGAACCTCAAGGACGAGGACGTCGCCCGCCGATGGCGGTGGGCGACTCGGGCCATTCATGCCGGACAGTCCCCGGACCCGACGACGGGTGCCGTGACGCCGCCTCTCTACCTGACGTCTACGTACCGTCAGGTCGGCCTGCACGTCCCTTCACCCTATGAGTATTCTCGTGTCCAGAACCCCACCCGAGAGGCTTTAGAACAGAACCTGGTCGCTTTAGAAGACGGTCGGTGGGCCTGCGCCTTCGCTTCCGGGATGGCCGCCATCACGGCCCTGACGATGACGCTCCGCCCCCGGGACCACGTCCTGGTCGCCTTGAACGTGTA
>JAUQPV010000217.1 GCA_030550225.1 Acidobacteriota bacterium
CGTCGTCGGCGACCATCTCGAAATGCTCGGGCGGGACTCGCCGACGGAGTTCTACCCGGGGCTGGTCCTCTAAGGTCTGGACGAGGAACCACTCCCGGTAATATCGGTTTTCACTCGTGACCTCGGTCATCGGCATACCTCATTCCCACCAACGAAAAGCCCACCCCAGGGCCGTTCGGCCCGTAAGAATCCTGGGTCCAAAGAGACCATAGACTACATACAAACCGGACGAAGTCATCGGGATATCTCGTCTCGAGACGAAGCAAACCGAGCTTCCGAAACAGGTCTATGGTCTGGGGGCCATTGCCTTTCATACCTAACACCGAGATATAGTTAGGCAGTTCCGACTCCGAATTCAACGTCCGGGTCGCCGATGGCGTCGTCCGTCCGTAGGAAGTAGAATGACAGACGTCAGGTCGATGGCTTAGTAGAGCCGTTCGGTTCGTGAGAATGGCGTCGGAACAACCTTTCCCAACGCTCGGGAAGCACGGTTTTTCAAACAGAATGGGTGCTGGGTGTTGGGTGCTGGGTGCTGGGTGTTAGGTCCCCTTTTTTTTCGAACTCATCTCAAAAGTCTCGGATCCCAGCGAGGAAGAAGCTCTGGACCAAGGCCCTCACCCTGCCCTCTCCCCCGAGGAGAGGGTTTTGAGATGAGTTCTTCAAGAACCCAACACCCAATACCCAACACCCAATACCTAACACCTAACACCCGACACCCAGCACCGAGCACCGATTTTTCGAAGGGTCGGAAAGGCCGAATCCATGCGGGTTTTCACGGACTAAAGGGCTATGTTAGACGGAGTGCCGTGTATGGGGGCTCCACTCAAACAGACGCTTCAGTCCCTCGGATGGGTCGCCCTCATCGGGATGGCCGTCGGTCTCATCGGACCGACGGCTCGGGCGGGAGCCCGTGGGTCTGAGAAACTGCCCGAGATTCGGCTGTGCGTGAAAAAAGACGTGTGCCTCACCGTCGAGGTGGCGGCGACGGACGCGGCCCGCCAACGGGGCCTCATGTTCCGGACGCACCTGCCGGCCGACCGGGGGATGCTCTTCGTATTTGATACCGAAGACTTCTGGCCCTTCTGGATGAAGAACACCCGGATCGCCCTCGACATGATATGGATCGCCTCGGACAAGACGGTCGCCTTCATCCTGGAGGACGTCCCGCCCTGCAAGGCAGACCCCTGCCCGACCTATGCGCCGCTTCGGCGGGCCCGATACGTCCTGGAAGTCCCGGCCGGGTCGGTCCGCAAGTGGAAGCTGTCGGTCGGCCAGCCGGTGACCTTCGAGTGGCCGCCGAAGAACCCCGACAGCTCTCGGGTGCCGGGTCCCGGGAAAGTACGGGAAAGAAAGGCGCTTAGCAGAGCCTTTGGTCTGTGAGAATCCTGAACGGATCGGCTTTTCCGACCCTTCGGGGCGGACGGTTTTCAAGCATCGTGACGTCGTCATGACGTGACGACGTGACGGGGTCCAGCAAGAAGCCGCCGCCGGGCCGAACGGCCATGTTATCCTTTCTAACACCCGGGACCTGACGCCCGGGACCGTCATCACGGAGGCAGGCCATGCATGCGGAGCGGATCGCCGGTATCGTCCTGGCCGCCGGCCAGAGCACGCGCTTTAAGGCCGGCCAGCAGAAACTGCTGTTCCCGCTCTTGGGTCGATCCGTCGTCGGATGGGTCGTCCACCGGTGTCGGCAGGCCGGCGTGGACCCCGTCGTGGTCGTCGTCGCCGACGCCGATGGACCCGTGGTCGAGCAGGTCCGACGGGAAATGCCCGACACCACCCTCCGGTGGGCCGTTCAGGCCGTGCCCCGGGGCACGGGCGACGCCGTCCTCCAAGTCCGGTCTGTCTTGGAGGACTATCGGGGACCCGTCCTCATCATCAACGGCGATACCCCGGCGGTCCGACCCAAGACCATTCAGGCCCTCCGCGAAGCCCACCGGCGGGCCGGCGCAACCCTGACCCTGGCGACGGGTGTGCTCGCCGACCCCGCCGCCTACGGACGGGTCCTCCGGGACGAGCAGGGCCAGGTCCGGGCCGTCCGGGAATGGAAGGAATGTACCCCGACCGAGCGGGCCATCCCGGAGGTCAACCTGGGCGTGTACGTCGCCGAATGGCCCCTCCTGGTCGAGTATCTGGAACGGCTAACGCCCCATCCGGACAAGGGCGAATACTACCTGACGGACGTGGTCGCCCGGATGATCGCCGACGGACGGCCCGTCGTCGGTTACCGCCTGGAAGACCCGTCTGAGGCCCTCGGCGTGAACACGTGGGAGGAACTTCACACCGTTCAGGACGTCCTGGCCCGGCAGGTCGTTCGAGAGTGGATCCGGCGGGGCGTCCACTTCTTGGCCCCTGACCGGGTCTGGCTGGGCGCCGACGTCGTCCTGGGTGCCGACGTCGTCGTCTATCCGGACGTCGTCCTGGAGGGCTCGACGATCATCGGCGACCGGACGGTCCTCTACCCCGGCGTCCGAATTCGAGACAGCCGGGTCGGGTCGGACGCCGTCGTGTGGGACCACAGCGTCATCGAGGGCAGTCTCATCGGCGACCGGTGCCAAGTCGGCCCGATGGCCCGCCTCCGGCTGGGGACGGTCTTAGAAGCCGAGGCCCGCATCGGCAACTTCGTCGAGGTCAAAAACAGTCGCATCGGGGCCGGCTCGAAGGCCCTGCACCTGACGTACCTGGGCGACGCCACCGTCGGCCGTAACGTCAACATTGGGGCCGGGACGATCACCTGCAACTACGACGGCTTTCAAAAGCATCCGACCGTCATCGAAGACGACGTGTTCATCGGGAGCGACAGCCAGCTCGTGGCACCCGTCCGGGTCGGCCGGGGCGCTTACGTGGCGGCCGGCTCGACCATCACGCGGGACGTCCCGCCCGACAGCCTGGCCATCGCTCGGGCCCGGCAGGAGAACAAAGAAGGCTGGGTCGCCCGCCGCCGACGCCGCGCCCAGGGTCGTCCGACCTCACCGGGCGAGGGAAATGAAGGTTCCTAAGTTCATCGGAGGTGCCAACATGAAAATCTTGGTCCAGAACTTTCGCTCTATCCAGTCTCAGGAAGTTGAAATTGCGCCGATCACCCTCTTCTATGGGCCAAATGCTTCCGGCAAGTCCAGCTTTCTCTATGCCCTGCTGACGCTCCGCAATATCGTCTTGGCCCCGAATCAGCAAGTCCCCGGCTTTTTCAACTTCCAGGTCGTAAGCCTTGGGGGGTTCCGGGAAGTCGTCTTTAACCATGATATGCAGAAGGAAATCCGATTGGGCATCCACTTAGAGAAGGAGGTCGTCGAAAGAATCGAATACGGGATCGAATTAAGAGAAAACCAGGGGAGGTTCTTCATCAACAGGTCGGTGCCGTGGCAATCGGGGCAGTGGGGCCTGCCTGTATCCTTTCCCTATCCGGGCAACCAGCAGATAGATTTGGAAATTCGTACGCAAGACGGGAAGACGCTTACCTTCACATGGAACGGGCTGACATGCGGTATTGCCCAGCCGATCCCTCCACCGCCCGAAGCCGAGGATTTCGTTCGATGGCTGAATGCCCCAGTCGCAACCCTGCGAAAGGTCGCTTTTGTGCCCCATCGACGAGGATTCTTCCAGCCTCAGTATTCTATGCTCCAAGCCTCTCCCTTCCTCATGCAGGACACCGAACTCGCTTCCCTGCTGGCCAGTGACAAGTATCTGCAAGACCAAGTGAGTTTCTGGCTGGAGGAAATCGCGAATCGATCGTTCCGGGTTCACTTCCAACCAGGGACCGGTCTCTTCAGCCTGGACACCTTTGACCGGTCGGCCGGCGTGACGACAGAACTCGTCAACGACGGTTTCGGCGTTAATCAACTGGTTTACCTTCTGGCCAAGGTCTTACATCCCGAGGTCCAAATCGTCTGCATCGAGGAGCCCGAGATTCACCTGCACCCCTCTGCCATTCGACGCCTGGCCCGGCGATTGGTGAAGTTGACCCGTGAGGAAGAGAAGTATCTGCTGATGACGTCGCACAGCGAGGCCTTGGTAACCGCGTTTCTGGCTGTCGTCGCCCGTGGGGAGCTTCGACCCGAGGCCCTGGCCTGCTACCTGGTGACGAAAGAGGGAAAAGTGAGTAAGTTCGAGCGCCAGGTTGTGAACGAAAAGGGGCAAGTCGAGGGAGGTTTAGGACCCTTTATGGAAGGCGAATTAGAGGATATTCGAGCCTTTCTGGGCGTCGAGGAAGAGGAAGGATAAACACTTTCCTTGGGGACTCTGGGGCGATGGACTTGGTGCTGAACGAGTGGATCATCCACGACCTGAGTGGAGAAAACGGGCCGCGCCGACAAGACGAAGCCGTACGGTTTCTGGAAGTGCTCGTAGAAAAATGTGATCGAATCGTCGTACTTCAGACCAGCGCTTGGATGAGAAAAGCCTATCGCATGATGAAACAGACCGACCCTCTCATTCGAGAGTTGAGTAGGCTTCTTCACCAGGAGGTTCTTCGAAACCCGCAAAAGTCACGGGTCTTAAATCCATCCGAAATCCCGCCCATACCCCAGATCCTTTTGGACCCAGTGCCCGAAGATGACCGTTATCTCATTCAGACGTATCTCGGAGGTCCCGCCGACGTATTGGTGACGGGGGATGAAAGACTTAGGAACGCCCTCTCGGACAAGCCGGACATCCGGATCCGGCTTCGGGATGATTTCCTGAGGGAGTATTTCCGTGAGATGAGTCAAGACTGAGACCCGGCGCCCGGGACCTGGGACCCTTCATTTGAACGTCTATTCCCCGATCGGCCGTTCGTAGATGCGGTAGACCTTCGTCCGCCGGGCGCCGATGCGCTCGAGGGGGCGATTCATCAAGTCGTTGTCCTCCAGGATCCAGGAAAACTCGGCGTGGGTATACCCCTTGCGGGCACCCCGCTGGTACAGCTCCGAGTACAACAGAATCTCGATCCCCCGGTAGCGAAAATCGTACCTCACGCCTAAGGTGATGACCCGGAAGCTTCGAATCTGTCGGAGGCCCCGGAGGAGCGTCCACCACCCAAAGGGTCGGAGGCG
>JAUQPV010000218.1 GCA_030550225.1 Acidobacteriota bacterium
CTGGGACACCGTGGCCTTGGGACTCAGACGGGGAAACTCCAGCTGTTGAGCCTGAACCCAGGAGGCCATCCCGAGCCATCCCAGGGATCCCCAGAACAGGCCATTCCATAAGGCGATCCGCCATTTCCGCATGATCCCCCTCCGCAGGAGTGAAGTGATAGGATGGGGTAATCGTACCCGCTCCGGGACCGTCCGGCAATCCCAGAGCCGTTCGATTCGGGAGAGTCGGGGCGGCCGGCCGTCCCGACGGGCTCGCGAGGTTGACACCAAGATGACGCCGGCGTTCGGAGGTCGGAGACCCGCATTCCGGCAGACAGGGGCGCCTGCGTTCCCGCAGACGGGACGTCTGCGTTCCCACAGGCGGGACGCCTGCGCTCCTATCTCCTGACCTGCTCGTCTTCCTACCTCTTTGGGACACTACGGTATAATGAGACCCGACACCGAGTCCCGGATACCCATCGTCGGAGTGATCCCTATGAGAACACGGTTACCCTACCGATCGGTGGTCTTCCTGCTCTTCGGAAGCCTTCTCCTGACGACCGCTTGGGGCACCTCGGGTGAGGCGGCCGGGCCTCTTTTGGTCGTCCTCAATAAGTCGGCCCACACGGCCATGCTCATCCAGCCCGACACGAAGGAGGTCCTCGCCACGCTCCCGACGGGCCGGGGCCCCCACGAAGCGGCCGTCTCTCCCGACGGCCGATGGGCCTACGTCGCCAATTACGGGACCCGCGAAGAACCGGGCCACACACTGACGGTCCTCGACCTCGTCGGTCGAAAGGTCCATCGGACGATCGACCTGACGCCGTTTCGACGGCCCCACGGCCTGGCCGTCCTGCCTGACGGGCGGGTCGCCGTGACCTGCGAGGAAGATCAAGCTCTCGTCGTCGTAGACCCCAAGGCCGGGCGGGTCGATTTCTCCGTCCAAACCGACCAGCGGGTGTCCCACATGGTCGTCGTGACGCCCGACGGACACCGGGCCTTCGTGGCCAACATCGGGGACGGTTCCGTCACGGTCATCGACCTGAAGAAGCGGACAAAGCTGGCGACCGTTCCTGTCGATGCGGGGACTGAGGGCATCGACTTGGCGCCGGACGGGCGTTTCGTATACGCGGCCAACCGGGCCGCCGACACGATCGCCGTCCTCGACGCCCAGTCCTTTCAAGTCATCCGAAAGGCCCCGACCTGCCGATTCCCGATCCGGATCAAAGTCCTCCCCGACGGTCGGCATTTGCTGGTCTCTTGCGCCCAGGCCAATCAGGTCGCCCTCCACGACGCGGCGACGCTCGAACAGCTCCGCACCCTGGACGTCGGGTCTACGCCCATCGGGATCGTCGTCGAGCCGTCGGGCCGCCGGGCCTTTGTGGCTTTTTCGGGGGACGACCGGGTCGGCGTCGTCGACCTTCAAGAGTGGGGGGTCGTCGACACGATCCCGACGGGCGACGAACCCGACGGCATGGCCTTGAGCCGGCGGCCCTGAGAGGGACGAAAGAATGAGAGGATGGGCTCATGGCTGATAGCTCATAGCCCATGAGCCATGCGCTCATACAGGCTATCCGCGTGCCTTCATCTCACATCCCGCGGACCTTGCCTGTGAAATCGTGTCTCCCGAGCCATGGAAAATGCCGATGGGATGCCATTCGCCCGGATCGACCCGTACCCCCATCTTCCATTCGCAATTCACAATCCGCAATTCGCAATCCCCGAGGACTCACACTTCTTCGACGAGCGTGTCCCGAAGTCGGTGGAAGAAGCCATAGGCGGCTCCAAACATCAGGAGGGCACCCGCCGTGAAGACGGCCCAGGCCGACCAGTCGGGCCACCGACCGTAAAACAGGACAGCGTGGTAGCTTTCTAAAAGATGGGTCGCCGGGTTGAACCGCAGGAGCGTCGCCAGGGCCGCCGACCGACGGATGGCCGGGAGGTCCATCGAGTAGATGACCGGCGACGAGAAGAACCACAGGGTCAGCAAGTTCCCGACGAGGTCCCGGAGGTCCCGGAAGTAGACCGTCAGGGCCGACAGGACGAGGCCGAGGGCCGTCGTGAAGATGAGCTGGGCGGCGATGATCAGGGGCAGGCTGACCAGCGATACGTGGAGCCGCAGGTGAAAGGCGACGGCGAACGCTAAGTAGATGAGGAGACTCAAGACGAAGTGGACGCCGTTGGACAGGATGTACACGATGGGGAGGACCTCGGCCGGGAAGACAACCTTCCGGATGAGGGCGCTCCCGTCCAGGATGGCCGTACAGCTCTGGAGGACGCTCGACGAAAGCCACATCCAGGGCAGGAGACCGCTGGCCAGGTAGAGGACGTACGGCGACATCGAGGGGTCCCGTTGCTCGAGGATGAAGGCAAAGACGAGGCCATAAATGGCCAGCATCAGGAGGGGGTTCATCAGCGACCACAGAAACCCCAAGACGGACCCCCGGTAGCGGGCCTTCAGTTCTCGAACGACCAAGACATACACGAGCGCTCGAGCGTTCCACAACTGCCGGAATGCCTGTCCCATAATCGGGTCCTGGGTGTTAGGTCTTGGGTGTTGGGTCTTGGGTGTTGGGTTAAAAGGAGTCATGGACTATGAGTCCGACGGGGCCACCAGAATGCCTCGTCCCGAGATGAGGCGAACCGAGCTTCCACGACAGGTCTTTGGTCTGTGGTCTTTCCTGACACCTTAGGACTTACGCAGTTGCCTGCGCTTCCCCCTGTGTCTCCGAGGCGTTCGCCCCGGGGACAGGAAGGGGGCGACCGGGAGCGCCCATGACCCCCTGCCTCCACCGGGGGGACTGAAGCCGCCCAAAGAGGGCACGGCCCTCCTCGGCCCGGCCCAGCCCCCGGGGAGGATTTAGGCCCGCTTGGCGATGTCCCAGGCGGTTCATCCAAAGCCCGCACGAGGGACCCTCGAGTCCCACCCGCCCCCTTAGGTCCTTCGCCCCGCATGCCGGGCAGGCGCGGCTCGTGTCCCTCGGATGGACCTCCGTCAGCGGGACTCCGTACACCCTCACTCAGGCTCAGGCCAGTCTGGGGGTCCCGTAGCGAGGGTATTTTGCCTGATTTTCTCCACAAGTCAAGTCCGTCCTCCATGGGGAGGCACAGGCAACTGCGTAAGCCCTACACCTAACATCCGACTCCCAATTCCCGGATCGCCTCCCCGATGGTCTCCCAGAGGTCGGTCGCCGTCAAGGGGAGGGTCCCCTTCCGCTGGGCGGCCAGGTCGCCAGCCCGGCCGTGGAGGTACACGCCGAGGACAGTCGCCGCCACGGGGTCCCGGACTTGCCCGAGGAGGCCCCCGATGAAGCCGCTCAGGACGTCTCCCATCCCGGCCGTCGCCATCCCGGGGTTCCCCGTCGGGTTCACGAAGACCTGCCCGTCCGGGACGGCCGTCAGGGTCCGGTAGCCCTTCAGGACGAGGATGACGCCGTACCGTTGGGCGAATTCCCGACTCAAACGGATACGCATCCGACCGACCGTCTCGACGGACTCGCCCGTCAGTCGGGCCATTTCTCCCCAGTGCGGCGTCAGGACCGACATCGGCGGAAGCCGCTCGAGCCAGTCCCGATGGGCCGCCAAGACGTTCAGGCCGTCGGCGTCGACGACCATCGGCTTCCGCCATACCTCGAGAAGACCGTCCATCAGGGCCTGGGCACCGGGACTCGTCCCCAGACCCGGTCCGACGATGAGGACGTCGGCCGTCTCTAAAAGCGGCCGCAGATCCTCGAGGGCTTGAGCCGACCAATGGCCGTCGGCGTCCGTCACGCCGAGGGTCATCGTCTCGTCGAGGGAACTCATCAGGCTCGGCCAGAGCGTCCTCGGGACGGCGACCGTTACGAGGCCGGCTCCGATCCGGAGCGCGCTCTTACCAGCCATATAAGGCGCCCCCAGTTTGCCGGGACTGCCGCCAATGACGACGACCCGTCCGAACTGTCCCTTGTGAGCGTCCAGGGGTCTCGGCGGTAGCCAGCTCGCCAGCGCCTGGGGCTCCGGCCAGACGAGTTCGCCGGCCCGTTCGAGGACGGCCGGCGGAATCCCGATGGGAACGACAAACCATTGCCCGGCCCACTCGCAGGCCGGCGGAAAGACGAGACACACTTTGGGCGCGCCCATCGTGAAGGTGTAGTCCGCCCGGAAGGTCGGCCCGAGGACCTCCCAGGTGTCGGCGGAAAGCCCGGACGGAACGTCCACGGCGATCCGGAGAACGGACCGCCATCGGTTGACCTCTTCGACCCAGGCGGCCGGAAACCCCGTCAGGGGCTTCTGGAGACCCGTCCCGAAGAGGGCATCGACGACGACGTCCCAACCGGCCGGGTGGTCCCGCTTCCACCGAAGCCAGACATCCTCGTCGGGGACCTCATGGACGGGACCGTAATGGCGCTCGTAGTGGTCCAAATTCCAACGGGCGTCGCCCCGGACCTGGTCCTTCGTCCCCAACAGGACGACGTCGACCCCGTCGACGCCGGCCAGACGCAGGTGACGGGCGACGACGAGGCCGTCACCCCCGTTGTTACCCCGACCGCAGGCGATGAGATACCGTCGCCTCCGCCAGTCGGGCACGACCCGCTGGATCCCCTCCACGACACCCCGGCCGGCGTTCTCCATCAAGAGCAGGGACGGGACCCCCAGCTCCTCGATGGCGACCCGGTCGGCCTCTCGCATTTGAGCGCCCGTCAGAATCCGCATGGCTCCTCAATAAGGCAGTGGGGCAATAAGGCTGATCCGAGCGTACGGACCGACCCGCCCACCTGCCTTATGGCCTTACTGCCCTACTGCCCTTACCCACTGCCTTGATGAAGATAGGCCCAAAGGGCTCGGCCTGCTCGACGAGCATTTTCCCCTGGACGGCGAGCTGGAGCAAGGCCATAAAGGCGACGCCCCACTCACTCCGAGAAGTGCACCGACGCAGGTATGCCTGGAAAGTCGTCCGCCGGCGGGCCGTCCGCAAGAGGTCGGCCATGTAGTCTTCGATACGGGGGAGGTG
>JAUQPV010000219.1 GCA_030550225.1 Acidobacteriota bacterium
AAGGCCGGAAAAGCTCATCCCAGTGGGCTGCGGCTCGGACCCGGGTGTGGATTCCAAGAAAAACCGCTCCAGGCCTACATATCTGACCGATTCGCCCACCAAAAATGGAACAGTCACACAGGTTGAGAGCAAAGGGCATAGAGCAGAGAGCAAAGGACATAGAGTGTTTGCTCTTTGCCCTTGGCGACTCTTAGACGTTCCAAAGGTGGCGCGGCCCGTCCCATCCGCACTTTCACGAACGGGATGACTATGGTAGTCTTTGCTCTAAAGGCTATCGAACGCGAAGTCGTCTGGAGGACGGGGCGGTGGTCATCATGGGGCGACGGCGGATTTTGATCGTCTTTGGGACCCGACCGGAGGCGATCAAGCTGGCGCCGGTCGTGCATCGGATTCGGCAGGCCTCCGACCTGGAGGCCGTCGTATGCGTGACGGGTCAGCATCGGGAGATGCTGGACCAGGCGTTGGCCTTTTTTCAGGTCCGGCCCGACTTTGACCTGGACATCATGCAACCGGACCAGAGTTTGTATGAAGTCACGGCGAATGCGATCCAACGGCTCGAGGAGGTCGTCGTCCGGGTCCGGCCCGACTGGGTCGTCGTGCAGGGCGACACGACGACGACCCTGATGGGGGCCTTGGCGGCTTACTATGCGCGGGTGCCGGTCGCCCACGTGGAGGCCGGCTTACGGACGAACGACAAGTATGCTCCCTTTCCGGAGGAGATGAACCGGCGGCTAACGAGCCACATCGCCGACGTCCACTTCGCTCCGACGGAGCGGGCTCGGCAGAATCTACTCCGGGAGGGAATCGTCCCGGAAGCTGTCTTTGTGACGGGGAACACCGTCATCGACGCTCTCCTGTGGGCGGTCCGGCGGGTGCGGGAGGACTCGACCTGGGTGGATCCCTTGGTGCGGGAGTGGCTGGAGTCCGAGACGCGGCCGGTCGTATTGGTTACGGCCCATCGGCGGGAGGCCTTCGGCGAAGGACTTCGGGAGATCAGTCGGGCTGTCCGGGACCTGGCTTGCCAACATCCGGATTACGTCTTTGTCTGGCCGGTCCACTTGAATCCGAATGTCCGGCGGGCCGTCGCCGAGACGTTGGGCGCGGTGGTGCGGCCCTATCGGCACGGGGAGCCATCGTGCTGGCGTGGGGACAATGTCCTGCTGTTGGAGCCTGTCGACTATCCGACGCTGGTCTGGCTGTTAGACCGGTCCTACTTGGTATTGACCGATTCCGGCGGGATTCAGGAGGAAGCCCCGACCTTAGGGAAGCCGATCCTGGTCCTGCGGGACGTGACCGAGCGACCCGAAGGGGTCGAGGCGGGGACCGCCTTATTGGTCGGCCCTCATTATGGGCGGATTGTCCAGACCGTAGAGATGCTGATGACGGACGTCGAAGCCTATGACCGGATGCGGCGGGCCGTTAACCCCTATGGGGACGGGCGGTCGGCGGAGCGGATCGTTCAGGTTCTGCAGTCCTATCGTCCGGAGGCCGCTCAGGGGAGGATGGGGAGCCGATGACCCTCTGGGAAAGAGAACTTTGGGTCGAGTTGTTATGGGGAGGGCTCTTGGCGGCGGCCATTCCCCTGGGGATGGACGCGGCCTTCCGGGGCTTCTTTTTGCTGACCCGGTGTTTCATCCGGCCGGACCGGGACCGGTCGGTCGGGCCGTCGGGATCCCGGCCCCTCCGGTTCGCCTTGGTCATTCCGGCTCATAACGAGGCAGGTGTACTGGCCACCACGCTTCAAGACCTGGAGCGGCTGGCGTATCCTCGGGAGGCCTGGCAGGTCTTTGTCGTCGCCGACGCCTGCACGGACGCGACGGCGGCCGTCGCCCGTCGGGCGGAGGCGGTCTGTTTGGAAAAGCCGGGTTTGAGGCCGCAGGGCAAGGGCCGGGCCTTGCAGTGGTTTTGGGAGCATCATAGGGACCAGCTTCAGTCCTTTGACGTCTTGGTCGTCTTGGACGCCGACAGTCGGGTCGAGCCGTCGTTTTTGGCGGGCCTGGCGGATGCCTTTCATCGGGGTGCGGAGCAAGTTCAAGCGTGGGTCCAACCTGTTCCCGAGCTGACCCGTTGGGCCTCCGTCCTGGCCGCTTATTCGGAGTGGCTCTCCCAGGAGGTCGACGACCGGGCTTGTCGATACTGGGGATGGCCCGTTCGTTTTCGGGGGACAGGGATGGCCTTTCGGGTCGACACGCTCCGGGGCGGGTGGCCGGTCCTTTGTACGAAAGCGGAGGACGTAGAGCTCACGCTGTGGGGTCTCCGGCAGGGGTCCATCGACTTTGTGCCGGCGGCTGTCGTGTATGACCCGAAGCCGGTGACAGCCCTGGGAGTCGCCCGTCAGCGGGCCCGGTGGTTGCAAGGGCAATGGGAAGTCTTCCGACACTACGGACGGGACATCGTACGTTTGCTGGGTCGAGGGATCCGCATCTGGCCTTGCCTCCTGGCCATCCTGGGCCGACCCAAGGTCGGAGCCTTGATGGGTCGGTTGTGTTTGTTCGTGTTGGTAATATCTCTCCCGCCAGCGGTGGAATGGCTCCGGAAAGCTCTGGGCATCTTCTTAGGCGGGGCCCTGCTCGTGGACATGGCTTACTACGGCCTGGGGCTGTTATGGGTCGAACGGCCGAGCCTCTACGCCAATGCATTGCTACGGGCCCCTCTGTACGTCCTCTTGTGGTTATGGAGCGCCCTCGTCGCCGTAGGCTCCCGGCGTCCGTGGCTACGGGCGCGAGGCTAAGGACCTCGGGGCGGACACTCCCTGTTCCCAGCGGCGTCCCATTTCTTGACGGTATAAAGCGGCGACCTCTCGGGCTGGGCCGATGGCCTGAACACGGCCGTGGTCCAGCCAGAGGGCCCGGTGGCACAGGGCTTCGACGGTCGGCATGCTGTGGGAGACCATCAGGATGGTCGTCCCGTGATTTTGGAATTCGGCCATGCGGGCGCGGCACTTCTGCTGGAAGGCCTCGTCGCCGACGGCCAGGACCTCATCGACGATCAGGATGTCCGGCTCCCAGGCCGTGGCGACGGCAAACCCCAGACGGGTGACCATCCCCGTCGAGTATGTCCGCAGGGGGGCATCGATGAAGTCCCACAGCTCGGCAAAGTCGACGATGTCTCGAAAGCGTTCATCCGTCTCGGACCGGGAGTGGCCCAGGATAGCCGCATTAAGGTAGACATTCTCCCGCCCCGTCAGCTCTGGGTGGAAGCCGGCCCCCAATCCGATGAGGGGGGCGACTCGGCCCTGAACCCAGACCCGGCCCCGAGTCGGGCGGATCACCCGGGCGATGACCTTCAAGAGCGTGCTCTTGCCCGCCCCGTTAGGTCCGATGAGGCCGACGATCTCGCCCCGGTCGATCTTCAGGGTCACGTCCTGCAGAGCCCACACGGCCTGGTATCGAATCCGCCCCGTCAACCTCTGGATCATGTACCCCTTAAAGGACATGAGCCGCTGGTTGGGGACTCGGTAACAGACGGAAACGTTCTCCAAGCGGATGACAGTCTCCCGGGTCGTCATCGGGACCATCCAAGGTCGGGGAATGCGGAGTTCACAGCCGATAGGCGATCTCGTGGGCCCGGGCCGTGAAGACGAGCCATCCGAGGACCAGCGTCCCGACGGCCGCCACCGTCGCCGCCGCCAGGGTGTGGGGGCCCGCCGAGTAGCCGTAGTAGATGGGCATTCGGAAAGCCTCGACCAGGTGGTACACGGGATTCAGATTCAGCCACCACCGGTAAGTCTCGGGGATGATCGACTTGGGGTATAAGACCGGTGTCAGAAAGTACCACGCCAGGGTCCCGACCTGGTACATGTCAGCAAAATCCGGGAAGTAGACGGCAAAGGTCGAAACGAACAGACCGACCCCCAGGGTGAACATCGCCGTCAGGACGATGGGGATGGGGAGCCATGCCCAAGCCTGCGGATGGAGGGGCGCCCCGATCGCCCACTGGATGAGGGCCAGGGGAATCAGGGTCAACAGCAGGTTCACCAGGCCCGTCCCGACGGCCACCACGGCGAACACGGTCCTGGGGAGGTAGATGTGCGTCAGCAGGGACCCACCCCAGATGAGCTGAAGCATCGCCTGAGTACTGCTTTGAGCAAAGAAGTTCCAAAGAATCGTGCCCGAAAGCAGGTACACCGGATAGTAGGCGAGCTCAAAACGGAAGAGATGGGAAAAGACCAACGTCAGGACGACCATCATCATCAGGGGGTGGAGAAGCGTCCAGGCGACTCCCAGCCACGACCGCTTGTACCGAACCTTAATGTCCCGCAGGACCATCTGGACGACCAGGTCCCGGTACCGCCAGAGCTCGACCAGCTCCTCCCAGAAAGGGGGCGGCGTCTGGGTCGAATCATAAACCGGGACGGCACGGTTTTGGGTCGAAACCATTTTTGAAGTCCCTAAAAGCGGTCTCATAAATCCGACCATAGACCTTAGACCGGTCTTAAACAGGGGCAGGTCAGCAGAATTGAACGATGGAGCCCGGTCCATGGGTCCGCTATTCGCCCGTCACGACCCGGAGGCATTCCCGGACGGGCGGGAGGGGCTGTCGAAAGAGCCATCCGACGTCCAGCCAGAAGCCCGGGACGGCCTGGCTTTCCAGCTGGCCTCCCGTCACGACCGTCGCCTCATAGGCGCCTCCCCGGAGCCAGTGGACGACGACCTCCCCCCGCTCGGCGTCCACGACCCAGTACTCGGGAATCCCCGCCTGGGCATAGTCTTGGGCCTTCTCGACCAGGTCGATCGTCCGGGTCGAGGGACTGGTCACCTCGATGACCAGGACGGGCCGGACCTTCAAGGGGCTCCCCCGAGCCTGGGGGACGTCCTCCGGCGCCAGGACGAACAGGTCCGGCTCCCGCGTGACTTCGGGAGATAATTGCACGGCCGCCGGTCCCGTCAGGACTTTCCCCCAGCTTCTAACTTCACAGTAGCCAGCC
>JAUQPV010000220.1 GCA_030550225.1 Acidobacteriota bacterium
CAAGCTATGGTCAGCGCCTTTCTCGGGGTCATGGCCACCTCCTACCCTTCCATCTTACTCGGCCATGACCTATGTCTCAACTGTTCCGAACACTTACTTAGGTGTTAGGTCCCTTTTTCAAGAACCCAACACCCAACACCCAGCACCCAACACCTAACACCCAGCACCGAGCACCGATTTTTCGAAGGGTCGGAAAAGCCGAATCCATACGGGTTTTCACGAACCGAACGGCTCGGATATCTTGGGACCGGGGCTATCTTGCATCCTGTGTCTTGCGTCTTGTATCCTGCATCCCGGTTCCTCCCGGAGGCCGCGCCGTGCCGATCTATGAATATATCTGTCACGACTGTCGGCGCCGGGTCAGCCTCTTCTGGTGGACGGCCCGCCAGGCCGAGACAGAGACGGCCCGGTGTCCCCGTTGTGGCCAGACGCGCCTGACCCGCATCCCCTCCCGAGTCGCCTTCCTGCGGTCTGAGGAGGACCGTCTGGAGTCCCTCCTGGACCCGTCCCACCTGGGGGACATGGACGAAGACGACCCCCGGAGCGTCGCTCGGTGGATGAAACGCATGGGGCGGGAATTGGGGGAAGAGCTCGGCGAAGACTGGGACGAGATGGTCGAGCAGATAGAGGCCGAGGGAGAGGCTTCGGGGGAGGCCGGGGAAGGCGATACGGAGTAGATTTTTGAAGGGGGATCCGTGTCGGAGGCCCTTGTCCTGGAGAACGTCACGAAGCGATTCGGGGACGTCACGGCCGTCTCGGACCTCTCCCTGCGGGTCCCGGCCGGCACGATCTACGGTTTCCTGGGACCCAACGGAGCCGGTAAGACGACGACCCTCCGGATGATCGTCGGCATTCTCTGGCCGGACGAGGGCCGTATCACGGTCTTGGGTCACGCCCGGCCGGAGGACGTTCGGCCTCGTGTCGGCTACCTGCCTGAGGAGCGGGGCCTGTACAAGAAGATGAAGGTCGCCGAGTTCTTGGCCTACTTGGCCCGCCTGAAGGGCCTGGACGGTCCGACGGCCCGTCGGCGGGCCCATGAATGGCTCGACCGCCTGGGCCTCGCCGAATGGGGCCGCAAGCCCTGCGAGGCCCTCTCGAAGGGCATGAGCCAGAAGGTCCAGCTCGCCGCGGCTCTTGTCCACGACCCGGAACTGGTCGTCTTGGATGAACCCTTCGCCGGTCTCGACCCCGTCAATCGGGACCTCCTGCGGGACATCGTCCTGGACTTGAAGCGTCGGGGCCGGACTGTTCTATTTTCGACCCACATCATGGAGCAGGCCGAGCAGATCTGCGATGCCGTCGTCCTCATCCATCGGGGTCGCAAGGTCCTGGACGGACCCTTGGCCGACGTGAAGGCCGCCGGGGGCCGGGCCATTCATCTGGATTACGACGGGGACGGGGATGTCTTACGGAGGCTGATGGGCGTCCGACGGGTCAACGACTCGGGGAAGTATGCCGAAATCTTTCTCGACGACGGCGCCGACCCTCAGGCCGTCCTGGCCCAACTGGTCGGTCGGGTCCGGGTTCGCCGCTTTGAGGTCCGGGCCCCTTCGCTCCACGAGATCTTCATCCGTGTCGTCGGAGGCGAAATCCATGAGTAAGGCCCTTCTCATCGCTCTCCGGGAGTACGTCGAGAACCTTCGCACGAAGACCTTCTGGATCGGCATCCTTTCGTTCCCCGTCATCCTCGTCCTGGCGGTCGCCCTCCCGGCCTGGCTCGAGCGGGCGAAGGCCCCCCGACGATACGCCGTGCTGGACCGCTCTGGATGGCTCGCTCCGGCGGTCCAGGCCCAGGCCGACGCCGAGGACCTCGTCCTCATCTTTCAGGTCGCCGTCGAGCGATCCCAGGCCGGCGACGTCGATCTCGCCACGCTCCCACCGGCCCTGCGCCGGGTCGCCCCGGCCCTGGCGACCTTGAAGGAAGACCAGCTCCGGGTCTTGGCCCACCACGTTGTCGGTGGCTCAGGCGACCCGACGGGAACGACGGTCCCCCCGGAAATCGACCGGATTCTCCAGGAGGCAGGCCCGGACCTGCGGGCGTGGTGGCAGGGTCTGACGCCGAAGGAAGCGGGCCGGCTCTATCGCGGCCTGGCCCGAAGCCGATTCGTGTGGGTCGAGGTCCCCCGGACGGCCGGTGACCCCGTCGAGGCCCTCAACCGCATGGTCCGCGAGGGAGACCTATTTGCCTACTTCATCATCGGGCCGGACCCCCTCCCCGACTGTCGGGACTGCCGGTACGTCTCGAAAAACCTGACGGATACGGACCTGTACGATTGGTTTACCGAACAGACCACCCGCGTCCTGCAGGCCCGGCGACTGGCCGACCGGCGCATCGACGAGGCCGTTCTTCAGTGGCTCCAAGCGCCGGCCCGCTTCGAGAAGGTCCGTGTCACGGCGGCGGGCGAGGCCGTTCGGGCCGGGATGACGGATACCCTCCGGCAATGGGTCCCGGTCGCCTTCGTGTACCTGCTATGGATTTCCGTCGTCACGTCGGCTCAGCTCCTCTTGACGAACACCATCGAGGAGAAGTCCAGCCGGGTCGTCGAGGTCTTGCTCTCGTCCGTGTCGCCAGAGCAGTTGATGACGGGGAAGGTCCTGGGCTCGGCTTTATCGGGCCTCACGATGGTCGGGGCGTGGGTCGCCTCGTTGGTGGGTCTCGGATGGGTCGCCGTGAGTCGGCTCGGCGGGGGGTTGGACGTCGGGCTGGTCCAGGCCGCCGTCGGCGTCGCATACCTGGGACCCTTCTTGGTGTACTTCCTGTTGGGATATCTGTTGTATGCGGCCCTGTTGGGGGGCCTCGGGTCGGTCTGTGACAGCCTGCGGGAGGCACAGAACCTCCTTCAGCCTGTATTCTTCTTCCTGATCGTGCCCCTCCTCGTGATGGTGCCCATCGCCCGAGACCCGGACGGGGCGTTGGCCCGTATATTGTCGTACATCCCGCCGTACACGCCCTTCGTGATGATGAACCGAGTGGCCGGCGACGTTCCCCTCTGGGAATCCATCACGACAGGCGGCCTGCTGGTCCTGTCCGTGGCGGCCGCCTTCTGGGCGGCGGCCCGGGTCTTCCGGGTCGGCGTCCTGATGACGGGTCAGCCGCCGCGCCTGCGGGAGATTTACCGCCTCATCCGATCGGCCGGGGGATAGGGAATTCGGGGATTCGGCAGTTCGGGAGTTCGGCATTGGGAAGTTGACTCGAGGTAACAGGCGGATCGGGGGGAACCGCGTAGGGATAGTGATCAAAGAATGACTATGACTGATCTCTTCCGAACGCCGGGATGACTCCCGGCGTCCCCCTGTCCTGGCGCCGCCGGTGACGGCGGCGTCCATCCTAATGAGAACACCGCCAGTCATGGCGGTGTCTTCCTTAGAGAACCGGCAGTGATGTCGGTGGACTCATCTCGAAACCCTCTCCCCCGTGGGAGAGGGCGAAGGCGGATAGGCCGCCCCGTCAGCTGGGCTAGGGATCCGAAGCCCGGACCTCCCCAGGCCATCCGCCGTTTGACGATGGAGCCGTCCCCATAGGCGACTCGGACCCGTTCCCCGCTCCCGAACTGCCCTACTTCTTCAAGGCGGCTCGGACCCGTTCGAGGATGGCCGGGTCGGGCGGAAGTAGGCCGACCTTCGGGAGCCGCTCGAGGAGGACCATCCAACGGGCGTCCTTGCGGAGGACGGGGACCAGGATGGGAAGAGCCTCGTCGAGACGGCCGACGCCGATGAGGCCGACGGCGTGCCAGAAGCGCATCTCCAGATTGTCGGGGGCGAGGGCCTCGGCGGCGGCGTACTCCCGCATGGCCGTCGCCATATCGTTCTTCTCTAAGGCGGCGTCCCCGGCGTTCATGTGGGCATAGGCCCGGTGAAGCTGAATGAGTCGCCGAAGCTCCTTTAAGGGGGCGGGATGGTCCTCGACCCGAAGCTCCATCACGACGTTCCGCCACCAGGGGCCCTCCGGCCGGACCCGGACAATCTTCATGGCCGCCGATTGACGGCCCCGCAAGTCGCCGCCCTCGGCCTCAGCCGCTTCGAGGGCCGCCATCAGGCGTTCCGCCAGGTCGCCCTTCGTCGTCTCGAAGGCCCGGGCCATCGCCGGCCAGACGGTCGCCCTGAGCATCAGGTTCGCCTGGACCGAGTAGTTTGGGCCGACCTGATGGCCCGCCTCGGGGATACAGCGGCTCCCCGTATGGGCGACGACGTTTCCCCGGACGTCCAGCATGGCGACCTGCCGGACTTCTCGGCCTTCATCGGCCCGGAGGAGTGCTTGCAGGGCCTCCGATGCCGTCTTGCCGCCCCGCATGAGGTCCAGGCCCAGGGGGCCGTAAGAGACATCGACCAGCGACTGGGTCGCTACGACGCCGACACCCGGCTCGGCCCAGGTCACGACCGACCCGACGGAAAACCAGTGGGACTGAACGGCCACGCCCATCTCGTTGGCCTCGGGGTCGATGGCGATGATGGAGTACGTACTGACCGGGCGGAACGGTGAGGTCCGAGGCTGGCCCAGTCCCAAGGTCAGGTCGGCGCTCCCTGCCGGAGACGTGCCCCAAGCCGGGCTCAGGGCCGTCCCCAAAATCAGACACCATAGGCCAAGCCAGAGGCCTACGCGCCTTCCCATGAAGCTTGCCAGGAATCCCCTCATCGAACGCCTCCTGTGAGGGCGTGATAAGCCCAGTATCATACTGGACACGCTTAGCGCTTTCACATACCCTGCCCTTACATACCACATCGTTGAAGTGTTCCGGCATGGCTCGTCGGCAGTGGTCCCCGATGATCCAAGTCATGCGCTCCGCCGTTGGTTCGGCCACGACCCGGCCCGCTGGGAAGAGTTCCACCGCCGGTACTTTGCCGAACTCGATGCCAAGCCCGAGGTCTGGCCTCCGATCCTG
>JAUQPV010000221.1 GCA_030550225.1 Acidobacteriota bacterium
CCGCATTGTTCCGCCAAACCATCAGGAAGTGCCGCAGACCCGGATGCACCGGGTGGTTGTAATTCGGGTCCGGCAACTGATGGACCTGGTAGTGGAGGACTTCGACGGGGAGGACGACCTGGCACAAGGCCGTCGTCGTGTTCAGAAGAGGACTCGGGGCAACAATCCGATCGAGGGTGAGGGTCTCCCATTGGGTCGGGCAAATGCCGTTGGGATTCCGGGGGGCGCCTGCACCACAGAGGGGACCCGCCGTCACGACCGCCGGGACGCAACACAGGCCGCCGGCGCCGACACCGCAGGCCGCCAGAAAAGTCGCCGGCAGGAAGCCCGGAGGCACAAACCATCCCCCATTTGTTCGACAGGTCAAGCCACTGACGTCCGCACTGATGCCACAGACGACGACCGTCTGATTGACCCATTCGTTGTCCCGCAGGCCCGAGGGCGTGCACACGTTAAGTTGGTTCCCGACAAAGCATCCGGGGCAGGTGTCGCCCCAGCCCGGACAGTTCCCTGCCGCCGGGGGGTGGGGCTTCAGGAGGACCCGGTCCGGCAAGGGGACCATCAGGACGATCCCATCCGTGTTGTTCACGCGATTGGGGTCACAGAACAATGCGCCGGCACCCGGGCACAAGCCGGGGTCCGGTAAAAAGGCGATCGGGGCCAGGACTTCGTAACCGGTGACCTGGGTCTTATTCGCGAGGACGACCTGGGCAAAGCGGACGTTGCGTTGCATGTCCAGAAAGATTTCTGTCCGCTTACGGACCTTCGTCATCTCGACGAAGACCGTCAGGACGCCGACCAAGATCAACAGCAGGATCGTCAGAGCGACCAAGACCTCGACCAGCGAGAAGCCCCGGGCGTCCCGAATCTTACGTCCTCGTCCGGTTGCGGCCGTCATCGTTTGACTCCTTTGGGTTGGGGCGATTCTCATCCGACGGATCGGACCGATCGGACTGATCCGACTTATCGGGCCTGACCGGTCCCGACGCCGAAGAGCGCCACGGGCCGACCGAAGGTCCCGACCGGGATGACCGTCACCCGCACGAGGGCATAGGCCCCCGCGCCTCCGCCAGCCGTGAACTGTTGAACGTCCCATACGGCCACGCACTGACAGCGCTGGACGTCAGGGTCGGTTAAGGCGTTCGGCCACCGGTGGCCGTTATAGTTACTGTGGTTATAGCAATTTAGCCACTGACTGGGGTTCCGGCAGTTAGTGTCCCAAAAATTCCAATCTGTGTTGGCCAGGGCCGGGTCTCCCAAGGGACGGCTCGTCAGGTCTTCCATGATTTGCTGACCCACGGCTAACATGGACGTTTGCCGTTGGGTCGAGGTCTGGAGCGACATGGCCACGCCCATCAATTGGGCGATGCCTAAGACCACGAAGGCCAGGATGCCGATGGCGACGACGACCTCGACCAATGTCAAACCCGCTGGACTCTTTCCCTTGGGGTCAAGCATCTTTCCGACCATGAGCTTACCCTCTCCATATCATGGGGCCATCGGACGGATCCGACGGGTCGGACCGATCGGTCGGATCCGACAAAGTCTAAGCACCGCACTGCAGGTCGGCCGCGAACGGCGCCATCGGGGTCAGGCTCAGGCGGCCCCGCCCCGATAGACACACGGCCTGCCATATATCCGGAGTTCCCTGAGCCGGCCACCCAAAACGCATCATCCGTTGATCCGGAGGCATATTCGGCAGGGGCATGACGATGGGTCCCATCATCTCTGTACACTCCGCCGCTCCTGGGATAGCCCCCTCGGGGATGAACCCCATCGACCCATCCGGACTCAACAGGATGTATGTCGTCGCCCCCCACCCCAGGGCTTCGGACGGAACATCGGACCACATGGCAAACCGAGGTTCCGTCATCCAGAAATCTTGGACGTACTCACACATCTGTCCCGGGGGAGTATTCAGACCGCACGCGGGAAACCCGGCCGGCGTACCGCTCAAGGTGCCCCAGTCCGCCGCCGTCGGGCTACACAGACCGGCAGGGAGCCGAAACCGTTGGACGCAAAAGATGTCCTGCCGAGGTGCCGGGAACTGGCGAAGCTGTAAGTCATCCGGGCAATCCGTATAAGCGGCCACCAGCATCCAGTACCCCGTCGAGACGGCCGAGAACTGGGCCACCCGTAAGGAACTCAAGACCCGCTGGACGTTCTGCGAAAACCGTTGCCGGTTGTACCACCGGATCAGGCCCGGCGTGGCGATCATTAAGATGGCCGTCATCAGGACGAGAACGATGACGAGTTCGACTAACGAAAAGCCCCGGGCGCTTCCCCTGACCGCATCCCCTTGGACCTTCATCGGCGGCCTCCTCGCAATTTCCGACCGATCCGTCGGATCCGTCAGCATTTCACGCCCCTCCTCTTTTAGTAACCGGGTGGCGCGCGAGCCTCTTGCTTTTGCGTCGTCAGCAACTTTTGTGCCTACCGGAGTCTCCCGAATCGAGCCTGACCGGAAAGGCCGGGAATGCCGACACTGTCCCGGTCCCGCGGTCCCCGGCCCCACCCCACGGATGCAAAAAACTGCAAAATGGCCAGGGAGATAGGCCGGCGGGGCGTGCAGGAGTGTGCGAGAAGCTGGGGAGGACGGATCAGTCCGATCAATTCCACCCCCCAGTCCGCTGGAGCTCCCACAGCTTCCAGTACTTCCACCAGGCCGTTTGCGCCTGCAGGAAGGCGACCCACAGGCCCGGCCGGCCGTCCCGCCAGGCGCCCCGGACGAGCCACGTGTAGGCGAAGGCCCAGGCCGGCAGGACCCATCGGTGCCACCACCGACTCCGGACGCCCAGTTCGTAGAGGTCCCGGGCGCTCAGGGTCGTATACAGCCGGAGCTTCCGCTGCACGTCGTCCAGGTCCCGGTACGTCTCGTGGATCAGGTACCCCTGCAGGTAGGCCGTCCGGCCCGTCACCTCGACCCGTTCGTGGACCCGCCGGCCCCGGGCGACGAACCGGCCCGACGTCCGGCGGAAGAGCCGGAGTTTATAGTCGGGCCACCATCCGCCGTGGCGGACCCATTTTCCCCAGAAGAAGTTCCGACGGGCGATCCAGTAGCCGTGGACGTCCGGCGGAGGGTCGAGGGCGGCGATCTCGTCGATCAGGTCCTGGGAAGGAATTTCGTCGGCGTCCAGATGGAGGACCCACGGTCGGGTCGCCTGGGCTAGGGCCCAATTCTTCTGCTCGACGAAGGACGTAAAGGGCCGGACCCACACGCGGGCGCCCTGCTGGCGGGCGAGGTCGGGCGTCCCGTCGGTGCTCCCGCCGTCGACGACGACGATTTCGCCGACGTCCGACGGCAGAGCGTTCAGTAGCTTGGGGAGGCGTTCGGCCTCGTCGAGCGCGATCACGACGACACTGATGTCCTGCCAGTCCATGCAGGGTTTCTCCTGGAAGGCCTGGTCGGGTATGATCCGGGATGCGGGATGGAGGATGCAAGGGGGGCCGATGGGCAGGTCGGGGATCCGACCGATCCGTCGGGTAAGGAGGTCATCTCATGCGTCGGACTCTAATCCTGGCAGTCTTCGCCTGTTTAGGGGTGGCGGCCGTCGTCGGCGGCCTGGACCTCGCCCGGGCTGGCGATAGCCATCCCTTTACGGTCCACGACCTGGTCGCCATGGACCGCCTGTCGGACTGGCGGGTCTCGCCCGACGGGCGGAACGTCGTCTTCGTCGTCAGCTCGGTCGACCTGGAGGGGAACCGCCGGCGGACGGACCTCTGGCTCGTCCGGACCGACGGGACGGGTCTGCGGCGGCTGACGACCCATCCGGCGAATGACTTCAACCCCCGTTGGTCACCCGACGGGAGGACCGTCTATTTTCTCTCGACCCGTTCAGGCTCGTCGCAGGTCTGGCGTATCTCGGTCGACGGCGGGGAGGCCGAGGCTGTCACGAACCTACCGCTCGACGTGGGGAACCTGGCTGTGTCCGCCGACGGTCAGTACCTGGTCTTTACGATGGAAGTCTTCCCGGACTGTGACGACCTGGCCTGCACGAAGCGGCGGCTTGACGAGGCGGCCCAGCGGAAGGCCACGGGCCGGCTCTTTGACCGCCTTTTTATCCGTCATTGGGACACCTGGAAGGACGGGCGTCGCTCCCATCTCTTCGTCCAGCCCGTCTCGGGCGGCGAGCCCATCGACGTCATGAAGGGGATGGACGCCGACACGCCCTCGAAGCCCTTCGGGGGGCCCGAGGAGTTTACCTTCACACCGGACGGCCGGGCCCTCGTCTTCACGGCCCGGGACGCCGGTCGGGAAGAGGCCTGGTCGACGAATTTCGACCTCTTCGTCGTCTCGGTCGACGGTTCGACCCCGCCCCGGAACCTGACGGCGACGAATCCGGCCTGGGACACGACGCCTGTCTTCTCGCCCGACGGCAAGACGTTGGCTTATTTGGCCCAGCGTCGGCCCGGCTACGAATCGGACCGTTTCCGCATCGTCCTTCGGGCCTGGCCGGACGGCCCCGAACGCTGGCTGACCGAGGCCTGGGACCGCTCGCCCCAGACGATCGTCTGGTCTCGGGACGGCAAGACGATTTACACGACGGCTCAAAACCTCGGCCAGGTGTCTCTGTTCGCCGTGGACGTCTCGACGGGCCGGGTCCGGACGGTCGTCCGGGACGGTCACGTGCGGGCACCGGCCCTCGCCGGCGACCGCCTCCTCTTTGGGCTGGACCATCTGCGGTCGCCTGTGGAACTCCACACGGTCCGGCCCGACGGGTCGGACTTGCGGCCTGTCACGCGGATCAATGCCGAGCGGCTCGCCGCCGTCCGGATGGGCGAGCCCGAGCAGTTCACCTTCCGGGGGTGGAATGACGAGACCGTATACGCTTACGTCGTCAAGCCCGTCGA
>JAUQPV010000222.1 GCA_030550225.1 Acidobacteriota bacterium
CCCCGGACGAGGGACTTGTCGTAGCAATAGGCCAAGCACTGGGGACCGGCCCCCGTATAGGGAATGCCCAGGACCTCCAAGAGGGCTGGAATGTGAAGTTCTCGCGTGGGATCGTTGCCGAAGCCCTCGTCGCAAAGGTTGAACACGAAGTCGATCTTCCCCTTCAGGCGGGTCAGGTGCTCAATCAGACGGTCATGGTCGTCTAAATAGATGAACCGATAGCCCGGGAGGTCTCGGAGGGCGTCCTTGAGCTGGTCGATCGTGTAGAGGTCGTCCTCGTCGAAGCGGTGCCCCGGCTTGAGGGGGTCCGGCTTCCGGGGATCACCAAGGACGACGGCGACGGAACGGATGGCCGGTTGGGGCTTGTGGCGGACGGGCGACCAAGCCTTTTTAACGACGGCCGTGACGATGATCCGGCGGGCCATCATGCCCAGGTCTTGATTCCGTTGGGACTCAGGCGTCAGGGTCCCCGGAAACTCGATGTCGCTGAAGCCGGCCTCAGCCAGCAAGGCCCGGAGGCGCTCCCGGTTGTAGAGACGCTCGGCATAAAACTGGTCGACAAGGACGCCCTTCCGGACGTGGGTCACGACCTCCCGCGTGATGAGGCGCTCTCCGTCCGACGAGAGGCTCCGCTCCCGACAGACGAAGTAGTTGCGGTCGATCCACTCCCACGACCGGGGCTCAAAGTTCTGCCGTAGGTAATCGCCGTCGGCCACGTCGATGAGGACGCGGCCCCAGGGCTTCAGGACGCGGAAGATCTCCCGCAGGACCTGGAGGTCATCCTGGAGGGTCTCAAAGTAGCCGAAACTGTTGCCCAGCAGGAGGACCACGTCGAAGGTATCGGGTCCGTACGGGAGCTTGCGGGCGTCGCCCTCCCGGAAGCGGACCGATAAGCCCTCCTTCCGGGCGGCCGCCTTCGCCCGTTGGATGAGGTAGTGGGAACGGTCCAGGCTGTCGATGAAACGGAAGCCCCGACGGGCCAGCTCCAGACTGTGCCGGCCCTGGCCACAGCAGAGGTCGAGGATGCGGTCGTCAGGCTGAAGCTGGAGCAGGCGGACGATAAAGTCGACCTCTTGGGCCGTGATGGCGGGGTCGTCGATCACGTCAGCGTCCGTCTTAAGGTAGATGGAGTTGAAGATACGACGCCACCAGTCGGGTCGCACATGCTGTTCCAGGTTGTGGACCGGCCCCAGGGTCCGGGGCCGCAGGGTCATCCACCGCTTGCGCTGGGGCGGTTTGGCGTCCTCATTGTTCGGCTTGGTCATAGCCATCCCCTCCGTTTGAAGTAGTAGAGCATCCCGCCGGCGATCAGGGCCATCCCGGTCAGGACGGCCGGGTAGCCGTACCGCCAGTTCAGCTCCGGCATGTTCCAGGGGCTGACCTGCGTATTAAAGTTCATGCCGTAGATCCCGACGATGAACGTCAGGGGGATAAAGATCGTGGCGATGACCGTCAGGACCTTCATGACCTGATTAATCTGGTTGCTGACGCTGGAGAGGTACACGTCGACCATGTCGGCCAGCATTTCCCGGTACGTCTCTAAGATGTCGATGGCCTGCACGGCATGGTCGTAAACGTCCCGCAGGTAGACCCGGGTCTCGGCATGAATCGCCTGATTGCCGATGCGGTCCATCATCCCGAGGACGACCTCCCGGGTCGGCCACAGCGTCCGGCGCATAAACAGCAACTCCCGCTTAAGAGCATGCAGACGGGGTAAGAGTCGGGGCGACGGCTGTAAGACCAGCTCGTCTTGCAAGTCTTCGACCGCCTCGCCCACGGCTTCCAGTAGGGGAAAGTAGTGGTCCACGATCGTATCCAGCAGGGCGTAAGCCAGGTAGTCCGCGCCCATCTGACGGATCCGCCCATGGCCGGACCGAATCCGCTCGCGGATGGGATCGAAGGCATCACCCGGCTTGCCTTCTTGGACGGTTAACACATAGTTAGACCCCAGGACGATGTTGATCTGTTCGGCGTCCAGATGAAAGTCGGTGGCGTCCTTCCGATGGCGAAAGAGATACTGCACGATGAAGACGTAGTGCTCGTAGTCCTCGATCTTGGGCCGCTGGCCCGTGTGGAGGATGTCTTCTAAGGTCAGGGGATGGATCGAGAAGACCTGGCCCAGTTCCTCTAAGGCCGACCGGTCGAGGCCCTCGACATTCAGCCAGAGGACACCCCGGCGGGACAGGTAGGGCAAGGCTTCAGCGACCCGAGTCGGCGTAAATTCCTCGAAGGCTTCATCGTGGTAATAGATGGCCGCCAGGCTCACCGGGCGGGCCGGCGCTTCCGCTGGGATCGTCAGCAAACCAGGGGACGTACCGGGGGGTGCGTAGCGTTTGAAGAAGCGGGGCATGGGGAACCCTCTATATAGGCTGCGACTGTCGGGGTAAAAAGGTCCGACGGGGGAAATCCATGCTCAGGCCGTCTCGGCCTCGTCGGGAGAGACGCCCGGGGAAAGCGATCCGCAGATCCCTCGGGACCCAGACGCAAGAAAAACTTCTCCTTTTCCTTTTCGCGAGCGTCCAGCCGCCCCGCGGACCAGTCAAGCGCCCCGCTTGCCGAAACGCTTCAAGACCGTATGGCTCTTCGGAGGCGTCGCCCCGCATCGCTCCACAGCATCGTCCGATGATGGATGAAAAATATAGGACCCACCTCTGCCCCTGTCAACTGAATGTCTCACGAGCGGTCCGTCGACCGAGGGGTCGAACGACGCAGGAGCTTCGCCCGGTCTTCCGTCGTGTCGAGGTCGATGATGCCCTGAGGAAAAGGAACCTGGATCGTCCGGTGAAGATGCCGAGCGATCACGGATTTCGCCCCGTGGTCGCCCTCCAGGGCCAAGAGTTCGGGAAAGAGCGTTCGGTCCAAGAGGGCCGGTACGCCGAACGTGCCCCCATACGTACAGGCCACGACCGCCGCGCCCGTGCGCCGGTACGCCGACGCCATCCGGCGGAGCAGGGCCACGGACACGTAAGGCTGGTCACAGGCCATCAGCAAGGCGCCGGCGACGGAGGGGTCTGCCTCGACGAGGGCCGTCAGGCCCGTGCAGATGGACGTGCTCATCCCCTCCGGCCATCGAGGGTTCTCGACCCACCGAACACCCGGCGGGAGGACGACAGCCTGTCGAATGCGGTCCGCATGAGCCCCGATCACGACGACGACCGGCCGGAAACCAGCCGCCACGGCGACGTGAATCGTATGCTCCAAAAGCGTCCGGCCCCGGAATCGAATCAACTGCTTGGGCGTGCCCAAACGGGTCGAGGCTCCGGCCGCCAAGACGACCGCTCCAATAGACCTCTTCCGCATAGCCGTTCGGTTCGTGAAAGTGACGTCGGGTCGGCCTTTCCCCATCGGCCGGGAAGCACTGAGCGAAGGGCTCTATCGGCCGACCTGCCCAACGGGCCGAACCTCGAATCACCGAATCATTAGGTCAGCGGGAATTGGAGCCTGCCGTCAGGACCTGAGCCGGCACGACACCGTAAGATTCCAGTACGCCGTGCAAGAACTGCTGGCAACGCTGAACGTACGTTAAGGCCTGATCGCCGGAAGCTTGAAAGGCCGTCGGGGCCTGTAAGACCGTCGCCAGGGGCACGGCCGTCAGACGATGCTCCGTGTCCGACTGCCAGATGAAGAAGCCTGCCAGGGGCGCCCATACCACGGCCACGTCGATCTTCTGGTCCAGGACGTCCGTCACGACTTGCCCCAGGGGACCTTCCGACAACGAGTAGGTCACGACGTTGGAGGCCCCAGCCTTCTTCAAAAGGTCCACGACGGGCGTATCGGCGTTCACGCCGACCCGAAGTTTCGAAAGCGCCGGGTCTTCCAGGGACTGGACGGGCTTCGTCACGTCGTCCCGATACAGGATCACGTAAGTCGAGGCGTAGTCGGGAAAAGCCTGCAGGGTCTGGCGAATCATGTTTTGATTGATGGCGACCAACCGGCAGGCCTTTTCTTGTTCCTGGGCTTCTGCTTCCGGATTCGGGGCCGTCGTCGCCGCTGTCGGTGTGCCGATGACGTTTTCCTCACAATGGTTGATCGTCCGAACCCAAGCGATGATTTTCCAGACTTGGTCGTCGGTCAGGACGTCGCCAAACCCGCGGGGCATCGTCTGCTCGGGAATTTGGCCCTTGATGAGACGGAAGAGCGTCCCGTCGTCCCAACCGAAACGCCAGATGCAGTCGATCAGGGACCAACCCATACCGCCCCCACCGCCGGCACCGTGGCACCCCGGACAGCCCATCTTTTGAAAAATCGCGTACCCCTCTTTCGCGGCCTCGGCGTCCCCGGTGTAAGGATTCTTAGGTGAATTCTGGGCGCTCAGAAAGCTCAGGCTCATCAGGGTCCCACCGATCAGGAGTCCCATGATGAGTCGAATGGTCCGACGTCCTTGCCGCATGGGAGGCCTCCATTTTTAACCGGTTTTAACCGGTGTTAGGTGCCGGGTGTTGGTGTTCCGTGGATGTCCGCGACCCAGCGTCCAGCACCGAACACCAAACATTCAGGTCGAGGGGAGATAGGCAAAGCAATGCAGTCATGACGACGTAATAAAAGGACGCCCTGAAGTTGGCGACGAAGGAGTAAACCAAACGAGGGGCTCCCTCTTCCCACTTTGTCATACCATCACGTCGGTCCTTGACGCCGGGATGACGCCCGACGTATGGACACCCGCATGACGACTGGCGTTCCGACCCTTGATCTCCCCCACCTGCTGACCTGCCTGAGACAGATGGGGCGTCCGGCCGCCCCTTCCCATCATCCCGGGTGCCTATGGCCTTCCTTCGGGGGAGCCGGCTTTTCCCGGACCGGTTGAATCTCCAAGAGGGGGACGCCGTAAT
>JAUQPV010000223.1 GCA_030550225.1 Acidobacteriota bacterium
ACTTCCACCGCTCCACCCACACCTCCCTCACCCCCACGTCCCGCACCCGACGCACCCGCCGCCCCCATCGCACCCATGCCCGGCTCCCACACGCCCCGCATCCCCCGGGTCCCCCCTCCGGCTGGACGCCTACCTCCGGAATTCGTATCCTGACTCTTAGCATGTCTTCCCTCCGGCCTGAAGATTCCCTCTCTTTATGGCCGGAGGGATTTTTCTTTTCAACCCCACCCACCACTTTTGGAACAGTCACGGCTCCACGTGACTGTTCCATTTTTGGTGGGCGAATCGGTCAGATATGTAGGCCTGGAGCGGTTTTTCTTGGAATCCACACCCGGGTCCGAGCCGCAGCCCACTGGGATGAGCTTTTCCGGCCTTTCATCCACCGATTTTGGAACAGTCACCCACCCTCTTTCATTTGACGGGGCGGGGGGCGGAGACTATTATAGAAGCCCTGCGAATCGGCCTCCTTCCCCCGGGATGGGGGCGTGAGTCCGTGAGGAGGCAGGGATGGAGATCCGTCGTCTTTACGAACTGTTGGTCCTCTCGGCTCCGACGCTGTCGGAGCCGGAGCATACAGCTCTGATGGAGAGCATCGCCCGGACCGTTCAGCAGAATGGCGGTACGGTCCTTCACCAAGTCGTCTGGGGCAAGCGCCTCTTGGCCTATCCGATTCAGAAGCATCGAGAAGGCTGGTACAGCCTCTTTTACGTGGCCGCCTACCCCAGTCAGATCACCCCGGTGGAACAGTGGCTGAAGCTTCAGCCCCATGTCCTTCGTTACATGTTCGTGCGAGTCAACCGGGCGCACTTGGCGGTCTTGCAAAAGCAATACAACCTGACCCTACCCGAGGGTGTATCCGTCGCCCGTCCTAAGTGATTCCGGTGCTGGGTGTTGGGGATTCAGTATTGGAATCTTTCCACGACTGAACACCGGACACCGAGAAATTCGAGGAAGGTTCGCCATGGCGAAGGTACCGACGTCCGAACAGATGGAAATTCAGGGTATACGTATCGGTGTCCCCCGCCGGGCCTTTCTGAAGAGTCGTCGGTTTTGCCGATTCTGCCGAGAGCGGGTTGAGTTCATCGACTATAAGGACCTGGAGCTCCTGGCCCAGTGGGTCACCGAGCGGGGCCGGATTCCGCCCCGTCGGATCAACGGCAACTGTGCCCGACATCAGAGGCAGTTAGCGACGGCGATTAAGCGGGCTCGCATCATGGGCATCTTACCTTTCGTCGTCCAGTAGCGAACGGCGAGGGGCGAATTCTCAACGGTACTCTCTCCGTTGGCTATCCCGGAGGGTCCCTATGCCCCGTTCTATGCAGGTCATCCTCTTACAGGACGTCCCAAACTTGGGGAGCCGGGGCCGGGTCGTCGCCGTACGACCCGGCTTTGCCCGCAATTATTTGATTCCCCGGGGTCTTGCCGTCCGAGCGACCGAGGCGACGCTTCGCCAGTTCGAGGCTCTGCGCCGGACTTTTGAGCAACGGGCCCTGAAAGCCCGCACGGAAGCCGAACAGATGAAGGCCGCCCTGGAGGCCGAGGTCTTGACCATCACCCGGCGGGCCGGTCGGGAAGACCTGCTCTTTCAGGCCGTCACCCGAGACGAGATCGCTCGCCTCCTGGCCCAGCGGGGCTTCCGCGTCGACCGCCGGAGTATCCTTTTGACAGGCCCCATCAAACGGGCCGGCGTCTATGAAGTCCCGGTCCACATCTACGCCGATGTCCGGGCGACCCTCCGTCTCCAAATCCAGCCCGCCTGATCAAGGGCATAGAGCATAGGGCCAAGGGCATAGAGTATAGGGTATTGGCTCTTTGCGCTATGCTCTTTGCCCTCGAAGAAGGGCCATGACGTGGCAAGACCCCGCCTTCTCGGTCGCCGACGTCGACGTCGAGCTGGAACGGCTCGTCTTGGGCGTCCCCCTGGTCCGCCCGGAAGTCCTCGACACCCTCATGGAGCAGACCCAGGCCGACTACTTCGCCCACCCGTCCCATCGGATCGTCTACGAGTCGATCTTGGCCCTATATGAACGGGGAGAAGACGTCAACTTCACGACCCTCACCGACGACCTCCAGCGGAAGGGCCTCCTCGAACAAGTCGGTGGCCTGGAATACTTGGAACGCTTCTTAGAGTTTCCCCGGTCCTTGGATTACGGCCACTACCTGAAGCGCTTCATCCAGCAGGCCCACCGTCGCTGGCTCGCCCAGCTCTTAGAGCGATACCGGGAACTCTGCATGGACCCGGAACGCACGCCCGAACAGGTCGCCGGCGAGCTCGAGGGCGAGATCGCCCGCATCATGCGGGTCGCCACGCCCCGCGGCCTCCGCCCCGTCCGCCAGCCCCTGATCGAGCTGTGGAAGTACTTAGAACAGCTTCATCAGTCCGACCGCCGGGTCATCGGCTACCCGACCGGGTTTGCCCGTCTGGACGAACTGACGTCGGGCTTCCAACCGGGAGACTTCATCGTCATCGCCGGCCGGCCGGGGATGGGCAAGACGGCTTTCGCTTTAAATCTGGCCCTGAACCTGGCCCGCCATCACCTAAAGGTCGCCTTCTTCAGCCTCGAGATGTCGGCCATGCAACTCCTCCAGCGGCTCCTGAGTAGTCTGGCCCGGATCGACCTTCAGCGGATCCGTACGGCCGAGCTCCGGCCCGAGGAATGGCTCCGCATGGCCGAGGCCGTTTCGCAACTCACGAACTTGCCGCTCTATGTAGACGATACGGCGGGCCTGAGCATCCAGGAACTCCGGGCTCGGGCCCGACGCCAGCGGCAGGAAGCGGGCCTGGACGTCGTCTTTGTCGATTACCTCCAGCTCTTGACGGTCCGGGGCCGAGTCGAGAACCGTCAGCAGGAAGTCAGTCTCATCAGCCGGCATCTGAAGGAGCTGGCCAAGGAGCTGAACGTCCCGGTCGTGGCCCTGTCGCAGTTGAGTCGGCGGCCCGAGCAACGGGAAGACGCCCGGCCCCAGCTATCGGACCTGCGGGAGAGCGGTTCTATCGAACAAGACGCTGATTTAGTAATGTTTATCTACCGAGAGGAAGTCTACAAGCCGGACACGCCCCGGACGGGCGAGGCCGAGATCATCATCGCCAAGCAGAGGAACGGCCCGACCGAGACGGTCCGCCTGGCCTTCCATCGAAACTTCCAGCTGTTTGAGAACGTCTATGAATGAAGACCATAGACCCCAGACCCGGCGGGTTCACTGGATGGCCCCTCTTGAAATCGGGTAAGCCGTCCCAAAGCCGGTCAGGTCCATGGTTTGTGGTCTATAACTATGGTCAGTGTCGAGCAGGAACGGGACTTAGCGACGTTCCGGTCTGTCCTGGAAGTCTGGTCCGAGGCCGTCCGGTCGAACTACGAGGCCATCGCTCGCCACACGGGCCGGCCCGTCATGCCGGTCCTCAAATCGGACGCTTACGGCCTTGGCCTGGGCTTGGTCTATCAAGCCCTACGGGACTTAGCGCCCCCGTGGATCGGCGTGGCGAATCCCTGGGAGGGCGTTCGTCTGCGGCGGCTCGGGTACCGGGGCCGGGTCCTGGTCCTGAGCGGCTTCCTGCCTGAGGAGGTCCCCCTCCTGTCCCAGTGGTCCCTGACGCCGGCCGTCTATGACGTTCAGCAGTTGGCGTGGCTGGGGCACGGTCGGACGGACCGGGCGTCGTGGGCTTTTCACCTCAAGGTCGATACGGGGATGGGGCGTCTGGGCGTTCTGTGGGATCGGGTCGACGAGTTCACTGGGCATCTTCGACGTTTCCCGGGGCTCGTCTTGGAAGGCGTTTTCTCGAACCTCGCCTGTGCCGACCGGCCGGCGCATCCCCTGACGGCCCAGCAGATCGAGCGTTTCCGGCAAGTGTGCCGCTTTCTGCAGGATGAGGGCTGGCCCGTCGCATGGCGGCACCTGGCCAATAGCGCCGCCGTCCATTACTGGCCTGACGCCTGGATGGACCTCGTGCGGCCTGGTCTGAGCCTGTACGGATGGACCCCGCCCGAGAGCCGGCTGGGTCTGACGATGGCCGTCCGGTGGTGGGCTCGCATCTTACAGGTCCGCCGCCTGCCGGCGGGTTGGACGGTCGGATACGGGGCGCAGTGCCGCCTGGATTCGGACCGGTGGGTCGCCGTCGTCGGGGTCGGCTACTTCGACGGGTACGACCGGCGGTTCCACCCGGCGGCGTACATGCTTTCTCGCCGGGGGGAACGCCTCCCCGTCCTCGGGGCTGTCAGTATGGACATGACGGTCGTCGGCCTGGGGTCGCCGTCGTCGGTCCGGTCCGGCGAGCCGGTCCTGCTCTTGGGGGAATGGCAGGGTCAACGCATCGACTTCAACGACGTCGCCGCCTGGGCACAGACAGCCCCCCACGAGGTCCTGAGCCGTTTGGGCCCCCGGGTCTCCCGTCGCCTTGTCCGGGACGCCAGCGGCTTCTGGCCCCTGTGGGACCAGCTCCATGCATGATCGAGCCCCGGGATCGGCCATCGGCATGGTGGGCAGGAGAAACCCCTGTCGTATCGGGGCTTCTTGAAAAATCGCCTTGATTGTGCTAGCTTATAAAGCGTCTCTCAAAGTAGGCGATGTGGGCCTGCAGGGAAGGCCGGAGGAGGGGGGCGGCCCGGTCCAGGCGATTCCGTTCGGCCATCAGCATGTCCATCCACTGCCGCCGTCGGGTCAGGAGAGCTTGGAGTTCCTGAGTTTCGGGGTCCGGCAGGGGCCGGACCTCGGGGCGGACGACCTCGGCGAAATGAGCCAGGACCTCGGCGTCGATGGCATCGGTCTTGGCCCAGCGGCCGATGGCCCGGGCGAAGTCCCGGACGG
>JAUQPV010000224.1 GCA_030550225.1 Acidobacteriota bacterium
GCGCGTCACGACCGGGACCGAACCGCCAGACGCTTGGACGTTCTGGGCCCTGGTCGCCCTTCAGCACCTGCCGGCCGAGGACCGGGCGATGGTCATTCGTGAATTTCAGTGGCCCCAGGAAGTCTATCGCCTCGTCGTCGAGGGACGGGACCTACTTCGAGAGTTTCAGAATTGGTACCACCGGACGCCCTCGGCGACGCCCGGCGAGGTCGCCCTCCAGTGGCGGGATTGGCCCATCTGGCTCGTCCTGTTTCTGATGGCCATCAGCGACGAGCCCCTCCGGGGCTACGCCCGCCGGTACCTGACCGAGTGGCGGACCCTTCGACCGTTCCTGACAGGTGACGACCTCCGCCAGATGGGTCTCGAACCCGGACCCGCCTTTCGGGAGGTCCTGGACCGCCTGTGGGTCGCCCAGGTCGACGGCCAGGTCCGGGACCCGGCTGAGGCCCGGGCGTGGGTCACCCGATACGTCGACTCGGCAGTTCGATAGTTCGGCAATCCGGGAATTCGGGATTCCGGCAATCCGGCCCACCTGCCGAACTGCCCATTTGCCGAACTGCCGAATTCCTGAATGTCTGCTGGACACTCATGGCTGTCATTCATCAGTTCACGCCGGTCCTGTCGTATGGGGATGCCATCAGCGACTACATCCTGGAGCTCCAGTCCATCCTTCGGTCGGCCGGCCACGAGTCCGAGGTCTTCGTCGAGCAGGCCCATCCGAAGGTCGCCCACCTGTGCCACCCCTTCGTGCGGTACCGGCCGGCCCCGGACCACCTTTTGATCCTGCACTTCTCCATCGGGTCGGACATCAACGTTTTCGTGTGGCTCAGCCCGGGTCGGAAGGTCCTCATCTACCACAACATCACGCCCCACTCGTACTTCGAGCAGGTCCATCCCCTCCTGGCCGCCCAATGCCTCCTGGGACGATATCAACTCCGCCTGTTCCGGGATGCCTGCGTCCTGGCCCTGGCCGACTCGGAGTTCAACCGCCGGGAGCTGGACGCCTACGGCATCGCCCCCAACGCCGTCTTCCCCATTCCCGTGCGCTTCGAAAAGTTCGACCGGGCGGTCCTCCGGCAAGACCTGATGGACTTGTACCGGGACGGACGGACGAACTGGTTGTTCGTCGGACGGGTCATCCCCAACAAGCGGGTCGATGCCCTGATCCGGGCCTTCGGGGTGTATCAACGGTATTACAATCCCCAGAGCCGCCTGATCGTCGCCGGGACGACCCATGGGTTCGAGCGCTATCGGGCGGGGCTTCTTCACCTGGCCCGGTCTCTGGGTCTCTCGGACGTCGTCCTGACGGACCACGTGACGCTGGACGAGTTGGCCACGCTGTACCGGCTCGCCGACGCGTTCGTCACCCTGAGTGAGCACGAGGGCTTCTGCGTCCCCCTTTTGGAGGCCATGCACTGCCGGGTCCCCGTCGTGGCCTATGCCGCCGGCGCCATGCCGGAGACCTTACGGGGCGGTGGCGTCGTCCTCCAAACCCAAGACCCTTACGTCGTCGCCGAGGCCGTCCATACCTTGATGACCAACGCTCGCCTGCGAGCCCGCGTGTTGCAAAATCAGGACCGGGCGCTACAGTATTATGCCCGTTATCCCTACGCCGACATGTTTCTCCGATACGTCAACGCTGTGATATGAAGGGTGGGTCTCGACGGATCGTCCAGCTCGTCCCGGCCTTTCATCAGGAAGACGCCATCGGCCAGCATATCCGGACGATTCACGACTACTTTCAGGCTGTCGGGTGGGAGGCTTTCATCGTCGCCCTGCACGCCGACCCGGCCCTTCAGTCGGTCGTCACGCCGTGGGCACCGGACCTGGCCCGCCAGTGGGCCGGGTGCGTATGGGTCCTCCACTACGCCCTGCCGTCGGCGTTGACCGAGTTTTTCAAGCAGGCCCCCGGCCGGCGGGTCCTCGTGTACCACAACATCACGCCGCCCGAGTACTTCCTGCCCTGGTCGGCCGAGCTGGCTTTCCTGGCCCACGCCGGCCGCCGGGAACTCGAGGGCCTGCGGTCCTTTGTGGACTGGGCCGTCGCCGACTCCCACTTCAACGCCGAGGAGCTCCGGGCGATGGGTTACGACGCCGTCGACGTCATGCCGATCCTGGTCGACTGGGGCCGGTACCCGGCTCCGTCGCCCCTGGCCGCCTCGACGTATATCGACCCCTTCTACGACTACTGGCTGTTCGTCGGACGGGTCGTCCCCAATAAGAAGGTCGAGGCCCTGATCCGGCTCGTCTTCTGGTACCGCAAGTTCTACCGCAGTTCGGTCCGTCTGCTGGTCGTCGGCAAGCTGAATAACACGCCTCGGTACGTCCAGTGGCTCTACGAACTCCGGGCCGCCCTGCACCTGACGGCCCAAGACGTGGCCTTCCTGGGCCCCTTACCCTATGAAGACCTGGCCGCCTGCTACGCCCAGGCAAGCCTGTTCATCACGCTGAGCGACCACGAGGGCTTCTGCCTCCCCGTGTTGGAGGCCATGCACTACGGGACCCCCGTCGTGGCTTACGCCGCCGGAGCCCTCCCGGAGACGGTCGGCCCGGCTGGGGCCCTCGTCTACACCCGGGACCCCGTCGTCCTCAGCGAGTGGATCGACACGAACATAGAACGCTACCGCCAAGACCCGACCTACCGGATGACCCAGCAGGAACACCTCCAAAAATTCGAGGCCGGCCCTTACCTAATCCGATTCCGAGAACAACTGGAGGTCTTGACATGAGAGCGAATCCCGGCGCGGAGGCTACGCCCGAACGGACCGACCGGCCCCGGATCGCCCTCGTCGTCCAACGCTACGGTCAAGACATCACCGGCGGCTCCGAGTACCTCTGCCGGATGGTCGCCGAACGGCTGACCCGGTGGTACCAGGTCGAGGTCCTGACGACCTGTGCCAAGGACTACCAGACCTGGCGCAACGAGTACACGCCCGGCCGGGGCCGGTCCAACGGCGTGGTCGTCTACCGATTTCCGACGATTCAAGAACGGGACATGGCCCGCTTTCACGAGTTTTCCGAGTGGATCTTCAGCCATCCCCACACGGACCGGGACGAACTTCGGTGGCTTGACCAGCAGGGCCCCGTGTGTCCGGACCTGATCGAGTACGTCGAGAAGAATCGAAATCAATATGATGTTTTTGTATTTTTTACTTACTTGTACTACCCGACCTACTACGGCCTGAAGGCCGCCGGCCGACCGGCCGTCCTCGTCCCGACGGCCCACGACGAGCCGCCCCTCCGGCTCCGCCTGTACCGAGAGGTCTTCGAACGACCCCAGGCCTTCATCTTCAACTCCCACGCCGAGGCCCGCTTGGTCGACCGCCGGTTCGGCCTCCGGGGCCGGCCTTACCGGGTCGCCGGTATCGGCGTCCAAATTCCGGATTCGATCTCCGGGACCCAATTCCGGCATCAGCAGGGCCTCGACCGGCCCTACATCGTCTTCGCCGGCCGGATCGACGCCGGTAAGAACGTCCACGAGCTCATCGAATACTACCTACGGTTCAAGCGACGGCATCCCCGGCCGCCCTATCTAGTCCTGCTGGGTTCCCTGGGGATGGAGCTCCCACCGGACCCGGACATCATTTACGTGGGTTTCGTCTCCGAGCGGGAAAAGTGGGACGTCCTGCGGGGGGCCGCCGTGACGGTCATCCCGTCCTTCTTAGAAAGTCTTTCCATCGTGGCCCTGGAGTCGATGTATCTGGGGACGCCCATCTTGGTCAACGGCCGGGGAGAGGTCCTCAAGGAGCACGCCGTCCGGGGCCACGGCGGCCTCTTCTATCGGGACTACGAGGAATTCGAGGCGATGCTGAACTTCCTACTCCAGAAGCCGGACATCTGCCGCCAGATCGGCCGACAGGGCCGGCAGTACGTCCAAAAGTACTTCACGTGGCCCCGGGTCCTGGCCCGCTATCGGGCCGTCCTGGACGCCGTCCGGGGGAAGTCGTAGGGACCCGGCAGTTCAAAAATTCGGCAATTCGGGAGTTCGGCAGTGCGGCAATTTGGCATCAATAACATAGCCGTTCGGCCCGTGAGAATGGCGTCGGAACAATCTTTCCCATCGCCCGGGAAGCACGATGTCTCAAGCAGTCGGCAGATGGGCAGATAGAGCCTTGGATGGACAAGGGGCGGCCCCGGGCCTTTTGGACCATCTGCCGAACTGCCGAGTTGCCCTTTGCTTGAACTCGTCTCAAAAGTCTCGGATCCCAGCGAGGAAGACGCTCTGGATCAAGGCCCTCACCCTACCCTCTCCCACGGGGAGAGGGTTTTGAGATGAGTTCCTTGAAAAATCGTCCGCCCCGAAGGGTCGGAAAGGCTGAATCCATACGGGTTTCCACAGGCCAAACGGCTCTGATAATAGAGACCCATTCCCCATTCTTCCCGGCCGGATCAGCATCCCTGGCGGGTGACGACGGCCTCGCAGGGGGACGCCGGCCAGATGTCGACCGTGCCGGCTTGCGCAAAGGGGGCCATGTACCGCCGGACGGCCGCATCGTCCTCGGCTTCGAGGATCAGAAAGAGCGTGTGTTGCCCGTCGAGGACGCCCTCGCCGTGGATACGGATGCCGTGTTTCTCGGCATTCGCCGCACTCAGGTGCTGTAACAGCATGACGCCCATCTCGGGGTTCCGGGCCGGGCATCGGGCGGCCTCGTGCTGATGGCGGACGACAAACAGTTTCATCGCTGGCACCTCCGAGAAAGGTCGGGAATCTCCACAGCGGGGCGGCGGACCTGGGAGTCACCTTCAAAGGCGGTACAACATAAAATAAATCAAGACGCCCGTGACGG
>JAUQPV010000225.1 GCA_030550225.1 Acidobacteriota bacterium
GCCGGCCTGTGCGTCGGGATTCTTCCAGTCGATCCCTCAACTCCTCCGGCGTCACGACGTCGACGCATCCCCGCGTGAGGAGCTGGAACTGTTCGGCCACAGACGTCATCGGGCATCTCCCCTAACAAAGTCGTTCGGTTCGTGAGAATCCAGATGGACTCAGCCTTTCCGACCCTTCAAGAAAAGCGAATAGCGAATGGCGAACAGCGAATGATATCTTTATTGATCCGCCATCCCCCCATCTCGTATCTCGCATCCCGCATTTTACCACGCCTCGGCGACTTTTTGAAGAAATCGGAGGAAGGCCTTTTGGCGGGTCCAGGCGGGCTTTTCGGGCGGGCCCCACTGCTTGAGGAGGGCCGGGTTCCGGCGCTTGACTTCTTCGAGGGCTTGGCGGGCGCGCGCCTGAAATTTCCATTGATACAGGACGCAGGCGTAGACCCACCAGACCTCGGCGGCCTCGGAGTGGGCCTGAGTCAGGCGTTCGAGCCGCTGGGCCGCCGTGTGGCGACGCTCGGGGACGTAGCTTTCGGCCAGCGCCAGGATAAGTTCTACGGCCCAGTCCGAGGTCGCCGCCACGACGCTTTCCAGCCATCGGACGGCCTCCGGCATGTCCCCCTTCAGGAAGGCCCGGACGCCCCGGACGTAAAAGTCCTTAAGCGTCTTGGGGTCGATGCGGCCTGTCCGGGTCTCGACGACCTCGTAAGCGGGGCCCTCTGCTTGGAGCGACCGGTCGTACTTCTTTCGCTCGACCTCGTCGCTCAAGACTTTGTAAGCCGCCTGGATGCGGCTGAATAGGAGGGTCACGACGGACCGTTGGAGCTCATCGGCCTGGGGCCAGCGGTCGGGGTGGAACACGGCGGCCAGGCGGCGGTAGCGGTCCCGAATCTGGTCCGGCGTGGCGTCCGGCGTCAGGCCAAGGACCCGGTAGTGGGTCCACCGGCGGCTCTGGTGGGCATAGGCCCGGAGTTCTTCCCACCGCTGGACATGCTCTTCCAGCCGGACCGGTGTCTCGGCCGCTGGCGGAGGCGGAGCCTGGGCGGGCGCCGTTGGAGACGAGGCCGGGCCCGGAATCCAGAAGAAGGACAGGAAGCGGGTCCCTGCGTCCGTCGGCGTCTTCGCCTCGACGGCCAGGGCCGACCGGACTGTCAGAGGAAGTCGAGCATCCTGTTGAAGTTCAGCCAAGACCTGAGGGCGGGCCGCGTCGGGAAAGGCCGGCGACACGGCCTGAGCGACCTTTTCGAGGGCACCGCCGGCTTCCTGCGCCAGACGCCACAGAAGCGAGGGTACGGCCACGACGGGCAAGCCCTCCGGTAAGGTCAGGGTCTTCAACGGGGTCCATGCCAGGGGAGCCGACCGGACCGTGAGGTCTCGAATGAGTCGGTACAGGAGCTCCTCCCACGGACCCGAGCCGACCTGGCGGGCGAGGTCCCGACAGACCTGCAAGATGGAGTCCACCGCTGGCACGGGGCCTGTTTCCAAATAGCGGGGCTGTAAGGTCAAGGCCATCTGGACGACCGAACCCGGCGACAACACGGGGTCCTCGGGCGTCATCCACGCCCCGACCAGGTCCCCATGATAGACGAAGAAGGCCCGGGGGACCCGACCGGTCGCTTGCAGGACCCCGACGGCCCGGAGGCGCCACAGTCGGCCCAACGTCCACGGCAGGGGGACTCGAACGAGCGTCATCCCGACGTTCGACGCCATGACCGATAGGGCTGTGAAGAAGCCGGCAGTGGGGTCAAGCGGCGTTGTCCTATACCGATACATTCAATACATCCAGTGGTGACAGGCGCCCTGATAGATTCCCCTTTCTCTACCTTACCTACCCATCTGTTCCCTGAGGTCGACACCGGCAGTCATGCCGGGGTTCGGAAGAGGGAGGTCCGCGTTCCGGCAGGCCAGAGGCCTGCACTCCCACAGGCCGGAGGCCTGCGCTCCCACAGGCCGGAGGCCTGCGGTTCCACAGGCCAGAGGCCTGTGCTCCTTCTCTCTACCTGCCCATTTGCCGACTGCCGAACTGCCGGATCCCTGATAGGAACTCCTCGATGGCGTGGGCCAGCTCGTCGGGTGCCTCGACGGGGAGCATGTGACCGACGTCGGGGACCATCACGAGGCGAGCGCCCGGGATGTGTTCGGCCAGGTAATAACTGTATTTGGGCGGCGTCATGACGTCCTGGAGGGCGCCGACGACGAGGGTCGGGGTCCGGATGGCCCCGAGGTCGTTCATCCGGTCGAACGTGTGGCAGGCGTAGTAGTCCCGTCGAAGCGTGTCCAGGGGCACTTGTTCGAGACGGGCTCGGGACTGGGCCCGCACGGATTCGGGGGCCTGTGGCCCAAACAGCCACGCCATCAGCCAGTCGATGGCCTCTCGCTTGGCGCCCCGGTCGAGTCGGTCGAGCAAATCCGGATGAACCCGCAGACGAGCGCCTGTGCCGACCAAGACGAGGCCGGCCCACAGGTCCGGGTACCGGAGGGCCGCCTCGATGGCGATGGCGCCGCCCATCGAGTGCCCGACCAGGACCCAGGGCGGCGAGTAGCGACTCTGCAAGAATGCGACCAGTTCTTGGGCGTACGCCTCGATGGACGTGCAGGCCGGTCCGGCGCTGTGGCCGTGGCCCGGCAGGTCGATACCGGCGTAGGTCCACGTCTCGGGGTCGACCTCTCGGAGGACGCGGAGGACCCCATTCCAGCCCGTATGGTCCCCGACGGCTCCGTGGAGGAAGAGGACTTGCGGGGGCCGGTGACGACCGTACAGGCGGAGCCACCACCGATTGGGATCCGGGACCTGCTTAGTCGCTTGCATGGAAGCCAAACCCCACAGGCGGCATGACCAGGAGGACCGGGTCTTGCAATATCGCCAGATAAGGCCAGAGGGGGCGGGACAGGACCGATCGATCGCCGAGGATACGATGGAGACGGGCCAGGGGACTATCGTCTTCCCCGACTTCCAGCAAGACCTCCCAAACCGTCCGCCGACGCGGGTAGACCGTCCACTCGATGCGGGTGTCCTTCGGCTTCTTCAGGAGATTCAGGACTTCCTCTTGGGCTTCCGGGAAACCGCCGAGCCGGTCCACGAGTCGGTGTTCCTGGGCCTGTTCACCCGTCCAGATACGACCCTGGGCGATGGCGTCGACAGCCTCATACGTCATCTTCCGGTGCTGAGCGACCTTGGCCACAAACATTTGATAAAAGCGGCCGATCTCTTCATGCAGGGCGCGAAGTTGGTCCTCCGTCATGTAAGCGAAGGGTGACCACATGCCGGCCTTGGGGTTGGCGTAAATCTCGTAGACGTGAATCCCCAACTTCTCCGTCGTCTTTCGAAAGACGGGCTTGCCGGCGAACACCCCGATGGAGCCTGTGATCGTCCCCGGCTGGGCCACGATGCGGTCGGCGTTCATCGAGATGTAGTAGCCCCCCGAGGCGGCGACGTCGCTCATACTGACGACGACGACCTTGCCGGCCTTCTTGACCCGCTCGACGGCGGCCAGGATCTGGTCTGAGGCCGTGCCGGACCCCCCGGGACTGTCGTTCCGAATCAGGACACACCGAATGTTCTTGTCTTTGGCGATGTCGCCCAGCCACTCGACATACCGGTCCGACCCGATGTTCTCCCCGGGGTTCCCCCGACCCGTAAAGATGCCGCCTACGGCGAACACCAGGGCGCACCGGACCCGCTCCCGCCCCTTGGGTTCCGGCATGGCGTTGTAGTACCGCCGAAGGCTGACCCACTGGCCCGACCACTCGGTCCGGATTCGCTGTTCGAACTCCGACCACGGCTCGATCCGGTCGATCAGCTTGGCCGCCAGGGCACTTTCGGCCGTGAAGATCCCCCGAGCGACTAAGTCGGCCCACTGGTCCTGCGGGATGGGCCGACCCCGGACGACCAAGTCCCGGTACTGGCGGTCCAGGGAGGTCGCGATCCACGTCAGCATCTCCCGGACTTCGGGCGAGATCGAGTCTTTCGTGAATACGTCGGCGGCGCTCTTGTAAGGGCCGTACTGGACCATCTGGAACTCGATGCCCAGCTTGTCTAAAAAGCCCTTCATAGCCATGAAGTACCCGCCGACCCCGTTGAGGACCACGAATCCCCCGGGCGGGAGCGTGATCGAATCGGCCGCGCTGGCGACCAAGTAGCCGGCGTCATCGACCTCTTCGACGTAGGCGATGATCTTCTTTCCCGACTGGCGGAAGCGTTGAAGGGCGGCGTGAAGTTCTTGAAGCTTGCCCAAGCCAGCGGAGACGCCCTTCACGACCAGGACGAGGCCCCGGACCCGGTCGTCCTGGCGAGCTGTATCGATGGCCCGGACCATCTCCCATACGCTGAGGGGCCGTCGGGCTTGGAGAACCGTCCAGGGCGTAAAGGGGACGAACTCCGTCAGCTCGCCCTGCAAGTCAAGGCGCAGGACGATCGTCCGGGGCAGGGGGGCCCGGCCGACGGCCCGCTGGAAGAAATACGCCCCAGCGATGATCAAGAGACCCAGGAGAGCTAAAGCGATTAGACAACCGACGAGGGTCCGCCGCTTCATCGCCCACCTCCGGCCCGGCCCCCTTATGAACTCAGCCGGATGAATTCAGCCGGGCTTCGCCAGCATGATACTCGATCGACGGCCCTTCGGAAAAGAGGCAGGCAGGGAGATGGGCAGGTCGGCAGATAGGAGGAATCCTTATACCGTCACTTCATCCCTCTGTCGCTGGCCACTGTATCCCTTTGAGAAAGCCCGTCCCGACGGGTTTCTCGGGCAGGGCCGCGACACGGTGAGACAC
>JAUQPV010000226.1 GCA_030550225.1 Acidobacteriota bacterium
AAGCGGGGCGGTGGAAACGCCTGGCCAATCCGCAGGGCCAGGCGCGTCTTGCCGCTCCGGGCACCGCCGAGGATCAAGCCCATCTGCCACGGCATGGCCCACCCTTTGGGCGATCCGTAAGGCGATGAACCGAAAAGCTGAAGGGTCCCGGGTGTGGAGTCCGAGTCATCCTGATACCCAAGGCCCAAGACTCGACAACCCGGCCCTACCACGTCATGTCGAGGCCGGCGTAGACGGCTCGCTTCTGGCCCGTGTAGCCGTAGACCTCCTCGTAATGCGTATCCAGCAGGTTGACGACCCGGCCGACGAGGGCGACCTGCCGCCAGAAATTCCACCGAACCCGCAAGTCGACCCGAATGTACGATGGGAGCTCAACTCGCTGAGCCGGGAACTGGCTCCAGTCGAGGTCCCACCGGCGGCCTTGGTACAGGACATCGGTCCAGACGCCCAGGCGGGCCGTCTGGTAGCCCAGGGAGATCGTTGCCCGATGTTTGGGTCGCCGCAGGAGGGGCTGGCCCTCGACGAAGCTGAGGTCCGGCGCCAGACCGACGTCGGTCGTCGCCGTGTGCGTGAAGGCATAGCTCAGACGAGCGCTGAAGCCGCCGACCCGGTACTCGGCGTCGACCTCGACGCCCCGAGCGATGGCCGTCCGGAGGTTCTCATAGTCGGGCTCCCTCGGGTCTTGCCGGTTGACGAAGGTGATGATGTCCTCAAAGCGATTGTCAAAGTAGGTCACCCGCAGGAGGGGCCAGGCGAAGCCGCCCCAGTACTCGAAGCCGACGTCCCAGCCGACGTTCCGCTCGGGCTTGAGGTCCGGGTTGCCCGTGACGAAGCCGCCCAGGCCGTAGACCTCGAAGAAGGCCGGAGCCTTGTAGCCAAAGCCGACGGACCCCCGAAGTTTCAGGGTCCGGGTCGGCCAGTAGGCGAGGCTCAGCTCGGGTGAGACGACGTCTGCGTAGTCCGAATGGCGCTCCCACCGGACGCCGGCCGTCAGGCCGAACCGCTTGTCGGGCGATTCATAGTCCTCCCGTACATAAAGGGTCCCGCTGTTACGGGTATGCCGGCCCCAAGCGTCCCGATAGATGTCCCGGTTCCCGCCCGTCTCGACCGTGTAGGTGCCGCCCAGCAGGAGACGGTGGCCGCCCGTCGAGTAGGCCGTGTAGGCATTCCAGCGGAGACGCCGGTCGAGGAACTCACTCCAGTAAGGCCCGAAGAAGTCGACAGGCGGGCCGTCGTCGGGGTCTTCGTAATGCCCAAGCTGACGGAAGAAGCCGACGTCCAGGCGAGTCGTCCACTGAGCCGACCAGGCGGCTGTCCACTCGAAGCCGGCGATGTGCTCCTTCGTCCGTTGGAACTGATGCGGGTCCGGGATGTCGAAGCGATCCCCGGCCCCGCTGGTCGGGAAGTGAACCTCGTAGTCGCCAAACCGGTACCGGAGGGCCCAGGCGTGGCCGTTCGGGAGGTCAGCCCCGACCTGGACAGAGGCCGCCCGGCCCGTGTATTCGTCGTTGACCGGCAATTGGCGGTCGCTTCGCAAGCCTCCGAGACTGACGCTGTAGTACCAGCCCGACCCGAGGACCCCGTCGGAGGCCAGCGTCCCGCCGAACGTCTGAAAGCTCCCGCCCAAGCCCGAGAGCCGGACCTTCGGCCGTCCCGTGCCCTTGCGGGTCAGGACGCGGACGACGGCCGTGACGGCCTCGGAACCGTAAACGGTACTCCCGGGACCCTTGAGAATCTCGATGCGCTCGACGTTGTCCAGGGGCAGATAGGCAAACTCGTAGAAGCCGCCGACCTGATTGACGGGCACGTTGTCGACCAGGACCAGCGTGTAGCTCGAGGCACCGCCCCGGACGAACAGCGACGTCGTCGAACCCGGGAGTGTCCCCGTCGTGACGACATTGAGGACGCCGTAAAACCGCAGGACATCGGCGACCGTCTGGAAGCCCGCCGCCTGCGCTTCGGCCGCCCGGATGACCACGACGTCCCGGCCCGTCGTTCGGACGTCGTCGGGAGCGTCTTGGGCGACGACGATGACCGTCTCGTGGGGGATCGGCAGGGGATAGGGTTTCGGGACTTCCTGGGCCCCCAGGGAGCCCCCAGTCAGGACCAGGCCCAAGGCCAGGAAAAGGAAAGTCTGGAGAAGCTTAGGGGATTGCGGATTGCGAGTCGCGAATCGCGAATGGGCAATCCGGGGGAAGGCTCTATCCGGTTTGCTTCCCCAGAGAGTTGAGATTCGGCGAAGGTGGCGCATCGTTCGACCTCCTCATAGCGGGTTTCGAAACGGCCAGCCGAGGAGGCCGATCTTCCCAGGACGGACGCCGGGCCGGTCCGCATGCGTAGAGACCCCACGCATCGAAGCTTCCGGCGTCCACGGAGGAATCAGACGAGAGGCTGAAGGTCGGTGGGTCACCCCAGCGTGCCTTCACGGCCTCACGGCTTCTCTCCGCGGAGAAGACCGGTGAGCAGGACCCGGCAGGTCTTCCGGCTTCCGGATCGTCCTACTCGCGCCGCCTTCCCAGGAGGGCTCGAGTGGCCGCTCCCAGTGGCATACCGGCGCTTTCGTCCCCGGTCACGGCGGCGGGACCGCAGGGGATTTGCACCCCTTTCCCTTTTGGCTCCCCTCGGGGGAGCCCACCGAGTCCCGGCTGGCTTAGGGGTCTATCATAAACGGGTGGGTCCGCCGAGTCAAACCGGACCCCTATTGGGGCGAAGGGCATAGAATATAGCCGACTCCATTCGCAATCCTGAGATGAGGCCCATGGCCAAGGCACCCGTCTTGATGATCCAGGGAACGGCCTCGCATGTCGGCAAGAGCGTCCTCGTGACTGGCCTCTGTCGGCTCTTTGCCGACCGGGGCTACCGGGTCGCTCCCTTCAAGGCTCAGAACATGGCCTTGAATTCCTACGTCACGCTCGACGGGGCTGAGGTCGGCCGGGCCCAGGCCGAACAAGCGGCCGCCGCCGGGGTCGAACTCCGGGCCGAGATGAATCCGATCCTACTCAAGCCAGAGGCCGACGGCCGGGTCCAGGTCATCGTCCTCGGCCGTCCCTGGCGGACCGTGACGGCTCGGGAATACGGCCGCCTTCAGCGGCCCCTGTGGTGGGTCGTCCGGCAGGCCCTGGACATCCTGCGGGCCGAATACGACCTCGTCGTCATCGAGGGGGCCGGAAGCCCGGCCGAGATCAACCTGCGGCGAACCGACCTGGTCAACATGCGGGTCGCTCGATATGCCGGGGCGCCGGTCCTGCTCGTCGGAGACATCGACCGCGGGGGCGTCTTTGCCAGCCTGTACGGGACGCTCAAGCTTCTCCCGCCGGCCGAGCGCCGGCTCGTGCGGGGCCTCATCATCAACAAGTTTCGGGGCGACCCGGCCCTCCTCAGAGACGGCCTCGTCCGCTTGGAACGGCTGACGGATCGGCGGGTCGTCGGCATCGTTCCCTACGTCGAGGGCCTGCGGGTTGCCGAGGAAGACTCGGTAGCCCTGGAAAGGCCGACGTCGGCCCAGGGCGACCTGATGGTCGTCGTCCCCCGCCTGCCCCGCATCAGCAACTTCGACGACTTCGACCCGCTTCGGGCTGAGCCGGACACGGCCGTCCATTTTGTCAACCGGCCGCCTACGACTGGGGCTGACCTGATCGTCTTACCGGGTTCCAAAAGTACTGCGGCAGACCTGGAGTTTCTATGGACGTCGGGCTTGGCCGAGTGGATCCGGGCGGAAGCGGCCGCCGGGACACCCGTCCTCGGGATTTGCGGCGGGTTCCAGATGCTGGGCCGAGTCATCCGGGACCCCGACCGGGTCGAATCGGACCGCCCGGAGGTAGCCGGCCTGAGCCTCCTGCCCGTCGAGACGGTCTTCGCTCGCGACAAAGTGACCCGTCGGGTCCGGGCCGAGGTTTTAGCCGACTGGGGCCTGCTAACAGGCCTTCGGGGGGCGACGGTCACGGGTTACGAGATTCATATGGGCCGTTCCTCCGGGGAGCGGCCGGTCTTTCGAGTCTATCGGTCCGACGGGTCGGTCACCGACGATGGGGCCATCGACGGGCAGGGCCTCGTCTTTGGGACCTACCTGCACGGCCTGTTCGAGAATCCCGTCTTCCGGCGATCGCTCCTGGACCGGCTCCGGGAGCGGAAGGGACTTCCCCCCGTCGGCCGGCCGGCGTCCTGGGACCGGCACGCCGAATACGACCGCCTCGCCGAGGTCCTCCGGACCCACCTGGACATGGCCTTCCTGATGGCCTTGATCGAGGAACAACGGGGTCCCCGGTAGATCCGGTCGAGGCTCGGGCTTGCCCTTATTCGTCGTCCCCGGAGCCCCAATAGGTTCTCACCTTCAGGTAGACGATCAGTCCTATGCTAGTGGCAAGAGTCACGGCGGGGACAGGCCAGAAGCGTCTATCATAGGCTACGAACATGGCCGTCAACGAAGTGACGATTAGAAGCGCGAGGGCGAGGGGGCCCGGTCCTTTTTTCGCTCCTCTCCAGAGCAACAGACCCAGGATAAAGGCGACCCACAACAGCGGGAGACCACGGAGAATAAGGCCAAGGCGACCCGATGGATCGGCTGATAAGACTGAAACGACGATAAGGACCGCACCGATGACGATGAGCAGGATGGCAGGAGGGGAGAGCCACCGATGGTCGTTTATATCGGATTTCATTTTCCGCATCCCCATTCGACTTGGACCGATAACGTTAGACGGCGTCTACGCCCTACAGTCCGCATGCTTACCCAA
>JAUQPV010000227.1 GCA_030550225.1 Acidobacteriota bacterium
TCACCTCCCACCACCTCGGGATAGACGCCGCCCGCCCTCTCTCAGGGTCCCCAGCGTGCGGCCACCCGCCGCCGCAAACGCCTTCGCGCGCGCACCGGCCGTCTCGGCCGACGGAACGTCGGGTCGCTTCAGCAAACCCCGTGCCAATCAGGACCCGCCCCCTCGAAATGCCTGACAAATGCCCGACACGGCCAGCTTTTCCGACCCGTCTCCCGACCCCGACCCTCCCCCACGTGTTTATCCCCGTAAACACTCTGTCGAATCGGTTAGACACCTGGGGAAACCCTTACTTGGCCATCCGCTGTTCGCACCATCGGTTGGGAGGAAACTCGTCTCAAAAGTCCCTAATCTCAGTCAGAGAGAAGCTCTGGATCGAGGTCCTCACCCTGCCCTCTCCCCAAGGGAGACGGGTTCATTGCGAACTGTGGGGTGGATCGCTCCGGAAACACGCACATCGGGTATGCAGGCCAAGCTTCCGGGGCTTTCTTTATCTCCCATTTCCCAATCCGCAACTCGCAATCCGCAATTCCCAATCTGCATTACACCCGGACCGGCAAGATCAGGACGGGGATGCCCCGATGGTAGAGACGCCGTTGAATCGCAAAGGACGTGTAGTTGTGCAGGATGCGGGTGACCATCGACTCCCGGGGAAACACCAGTTGACCGGCGAACAGGACACTGTGGGGGAAGCGTTCGACGGTCTCGAGGGCCAGTTTCTCGACCTCGTCGACGACGTCTGTCCCCAGGGCATAGACGCTCTCGGCATGGTAGCCGTAGGCCCGCATGAGCTCGACATAGCGGTTCAGGTCCTCTGAGACAGCCCGGCGCAGGTTTTCAATTTCCTCGATCCCTTTAAACCGACCGGCATCGATGACACCGACCTGAAGGAAGACGAAGTTCTTGAAGTGACCCCGAAAGATTCGCAGGACCGTAAACAGCGTATGAAGGCCCAGGCCGTTGAAGCCGTTGACGAGGATGACGGCCGTATTTTCGGCCGTGACGTCCCAGCCGTGGGCGTTGGATGTCGCCGGCGCGGGGGTCGTATGGTTGGGATGGGTCGGCAGGGCGGCCGTCAGGAGGGCGTCCAGACGTTGGAGGAGCCGACGGGTCCGGGCGTAGTGGCGGCGGATGAGAGTCGCCAGCAAGATGAGGGAGGTCGTGATGACCAACGTCAGCCAGCCGCCTTCGTGAAACTTGACGACGGTCGTCGTCGCCAGAATAAAGGACGTCAGCAAGAAACCTAAACCATTAATCATAATCCTCTGAACCCAGGCCGGTTCCCGATGACGGACTTCCCACCAGTGCTTGACCATCCCGAGCTGGGACAGGGAGAAGGTCAGAAACACGTTGATGCTGTAAAGTACGACCAGGAACGACACCGAGCCCCGCGAGACCCACATCAGGATTAAAGACACGCCGCTCATGAGAAGGATGCCGTTTTGGGTAACAAGGCGGTCGCTGAGCACGGCAAAGCGGGTCGGCATCCACCCGTCCAGGGCCATGTTGGCCAGGACCCGGGGACCACCCAGGAATCCCGTTTGAGCGGCGACAAACAGGATGAGGGCCGCCGTCACCAGGGCCGTGACGACGAGGACTTGACCGTCGCCAAAGACCTCCGAGGCCACTCTTTCGAACAAGGCGGCGTTCAGGGTCTTCCCCGGCTGGGGTCGAATGTCGAAGAGCAGATAGGCTAAGATGAGGCCTCCCGCGATAAAGGCCAGGCTGACGGCCATATACAGCATCGTCCGCTTGCCCGTTTCGACCCGAGGTTCACGAAGTACAGGTAGGGCATTACTGACGGCCTCGATACCCGTATACGTCCCCCCGCCCAGGCTGTAGGCGTGAAGGAGCAGGAGTAAGACCCCCAGGGTCCCCATCTCGACCGTCGAGGCCTGGAGTTCCTGCGAAGTCTGCCGGAAGAGTTCGGGTAAATCCGTGCCATGGGATACCAGACCGTACAGGATGGCCAGAGCGTGAAGGGAGACAAACAGGATGAAGATGGGGACGAGGGGGAGGACCGACTCCCGGACCCCTCGCAGATTCAAGACAGTCAAGATGAGCAGGACCAGGAAGGCGAAGGGCAATTTGTAATGATGCCACTCCAGGGGCAAAAAGCTGAAGATGGCATCGGCCCCGCTGGCTACGGAGACGGTAATCGTCAGGATGTAGTCGATGACCAGCGCACAACCTGCCACCATCCCCAAGGTCGGCGATAAGAGTTTGCTGACGACCGTGTAGCCACCGCCGCCGGAGGGGAACAGCTCGATGATCTGGGTGTAACTGGCGCTGATGACGAAAACGGTCAGGGCCGTCATGACCGCCAAGAAGAGGGCCAGGTAGGTATGCCCCTGAAGGGCCAGGAAAGCCTCCTGAGGGCCATAGTTCACCGACGAGATCCCGTCGGAGCCTAAGCCCACCCAGGCCAGGAAGGCGACGAGGGAGACCTTATGGAAGACGCCCGGCTCGGTCGGTTTCCGAGCCGCCCCGATGACGATCCGTTTGAGACGCTCGGTCAGAGAAGCCTGATCTTCGCTCATAGGGATGGAACCTCGGGAGGGCCGGCGGGCCGGATAAGGACCCCTACCCCCCATGGGTCCCGTGGTGCGGGTATTTCATTATATTCCAAATCGGACGCCATGCCAATCTTAGAGGGGTGGATGCTCTGGACGTCACCGGCCGGCGGATGTAACCTTTGGGGTGCTGGCGTCTCTTAGATCGGGACCGCTTGGTTCGTGAGAATGGCGTCGGAAGGGCCTTTCCCAGCCCCCAGGAAGCACGGCTTTCCAGAAGGTCCCAGGGGATGAGCTCAGGGGTCTATCTGCCGACCTGCCCACCTGCCCTCTTTGAAAATGACAAGCCCACCGGGCGCGTGGAGGTCCTTCATGCGAAACGTGGTCATCATCGGCTCGGGTCCGGCCGGTTATACGGCCGCCATCTACACAGCCCGGGCCCTATTGGAACCCCTGGTCATCGCCGGCTATCAGGCCGGGGGCCAACTCATGCTGACGACCGAGGTCGAGAACTTCCCGGGCTTCCCGGAGGGTATCCAGGGACCTGAACTGATGGAGCGGATGCGTCAGCAGGCCGAGCGTTTCGGGGCCGAAATTCTCCTAAAAGACGCCACGGCCGTCGACTTCTCGACGTGGCCCTACCGGGTCCAGGTCGGCTCGACGTGGGTCGAGGCCAAGACGGTCATCATCGCCACGGGCGCCCGGGCCCGTATGCTGGGCGTCCCGGGGGAACGGGAGTGGCTCGGTCGGGGCGTCTCGACGTGTGCGACTTGCGACGGGGCCTTCTTCCGGGACCAGGTCGTCGGCGTCGTCGGGGGCGGCGACTCGGCCATCGAGGAAGCCCTCTTTCTGACCCGCTTTGCATCCCGGGTCTATGTGATCCATCGGCGGGACAAGCTCCGGGCCAGTAAAATCATGCAGGACCGGGCCTTCCGGAATCCCAAGATCGCCTTCCTATGGAATACGGTCGTCGAGGCTGTCCACGGCGAACCCTCCAAGGGCGTCACAGGGGTGACCCTCCGGGACACCCGGACCGACGAACGACGGGAGTTCCCCTTGGACGGACTGTTTGTCGCCATCGGGCATATCCCGAATACGGACCTGTTCCGGGGCCAGGTCGAGCTGGACGAACGGGGCTACATCGTCGTCGACAACCGACTCCGGACGAATCGACCGGGGGTCTTCGCCGCCGGGGACGTCGTCGACTATGTCTATCGACAGGCCATCACGGCGGCCGGGATGGGTTGTATGGCCGCCATCGAGGCCGAACGCTATCTGGAGGCGCTGGAGCACACAGACCATAGACCATAGACTACAAATGGCAGACCCATTGAGCTCCTGGGAGAGAGGCTGGGTGAGGGAAAACCGCTCGTCTTGAGATGAAGCGATCCCCTTCGCCATGATAGGTCTGGGGTCTATGGTCTTGAGGGTGGCGCCATGCATCCGGATCATCGTGTGCTCACGATCCGTCAAGCTTTGCAGGAGTGGGAACGCCAGCCAGAAGGGGGCCTCTGGCTGTGGATGGAATCGGCTGATTGGCTCGGCCTCGGACTCGGGGAACGCCAGCCGGCCCGACCCCTCTGGCGGGTCCAGGCCCGACGGGACGGCCAAGTCGAGGTCCAAGTCTTCCTGCATACGCCCGACGAGGCCGCCCGACTCCGGACCCGGCGGCCGGATGTCGAGGTCCCGGCGGAGGGTGCTCCGTATCCCCAAGTCCTGACCCTCTCGATTCCGGCCGGTGAGGCACCTCGCCTGTTAGAAGACCTCCTTCACGACGTCTTCGGCATCCCAGAAGAGGCTGACATCATCTGGTACGGCCGCTCGCCGAGGGCCGTCTACAACCCCCGGGTCTACTCGGTGGGCTGTCTGTCCGTAGTCCTCCTCGGGCTGATCAGCCTCCTGGCGATTGGGTACTTGATGGTAGGGCGGTGAGCCGCTGCTTACGCCCTACTGCAAGCCGTCTCAAGCCCTCTCCCCGTGGAAGAGGGTCGGGTGAGGGTCCTCATGCCTGGCCCTTCTCCTGCGGGAAGGGGGATTTTTGAGACGGCTTCTGCCTTATTGCCGTATTGCCTTGTTCCCCCTCCCATTGGCACTGAACGCCCGAAAGAGCCATAATCATAGGGAGTCCTCCCGAAGAGGCGATTCCCCTATGATTTCCATCCAACGGAAGCCGACTCGGACGGTCCGTATCGGACGAGTCCTGATCGGGAATGGCCATCCC
>JAUQPV010000228.1 GCA_030550225.1 Acidobacteriota bacterium
GGATGGCCTTGCTCATCGGGAGCACGGGTCTGTGGGACTTCATGATGGGGTTTTATGTCGTGTTGGGCCTATTTGCTATCAGTGCGGCCTGGGGGATGGGAAATGAAGTCGGTGTTAGGTGTTGGGTCTTAGGTGTCAAGGACCGGGCATCTCCGGACTCCTGACCCCCGATCCCAGGCTCCCTGGGAGCCCCAATCCTGATGGCCGAGTTCCCATACGACCGGATGGCCGGACTGCCGAGTGTAAGACGGTCATGCGATTGGGTTTGGACGTCAGCACGGTTCGCGCCGGGGCTACGGGGGTCGGCTATGTCGTGTACCACCTGTGGCGGGCCCTGCGGACTTACGAGGGTCTGGAGTGTGTCCCCCTGGTCCCCCATATGACCGTAGCGACGGATTCACGACCGCCAGCGTACCGGCCTCACTGTTGGCCGACGCGCCTGGCCTGGCTTCAACTGGAACTTCCCTCGGTCTTACGGGCCACCGACTTGGACCTTCTCCATTTTCCGAACTACCTGGCCCCCCTACGGTGCCCCCTCCCTTATGTCGTCCACTTCCATGACCTGTCGGTATTTCGTTATCCAGACCTACAGCCCCTTCGGAAGCGATGGATTTTCCGGGTCCTCCTGACACGGGTCGCCCGTTCGGCCGCCTGTGTCGTGACCGTATCCCACACGATGGCTCGGGAGATCGCCGAGTACTTTGGACTCCCCCTTGAGCGGGTCGCCACTGTCTGGAACGGTTACGACCCGGCCTTCGGTCCGGTCAGCCGGGATGCCCAGCAGGATGTGCGTCGACGTTATGGGTTGGCGCCGCCCTTCTTCCTATTTGTCGGTGCCATCCACCCCCGGAAGAACCTGGAGACGCTCTTGTGGGCCGCCGACGCCCTCCGCCGTCGGGGCTATCCGCATCACCTCGTCGTCGTCGGCCCCCGAGGCTGGCAGTATCGTACGGTCTTTCGACTATGGCGCCGTCTACGTCTGGAAGACCGAGTCCACTTTCTGGGCTACGTTCCCCGATCCGACCTGGTGGCTCTTTACAATGCGGCCACGGCCCTGACGTATCCCTCTCTCTACGAGGGCTTCGGCCTGCCCATCGTCGAAGCGATGGCCTGCGGGACACCGGTCGCCGCCTCTGGGATTCCGGCCCTTCAGGAAATCGGCGGTTCGGCCGTATACTGGGTCGAGCCTCGGGACGTCTCGGGGTGGGCCGAAGCGATGGCCCGTCTGGCCGATGACGGAGACCTGCGGGACGACCTCCGAGCGGCTGGCTTAGCCCGGGCTCCCCAGTTTTCATGGGACCGGACGGCGGCCGAGCTGGTCCGCCTATACGACCGGGTCCTTAGCAGGGGAATGCCGTCGACTGGGAGGACCGATGACATGGCCCCAACTGCCATTTGGCATCCCGACGAATCGGCCCTGGCCGCCGCCGTCCGGAAGGGTCTCCTGTACTTCGCCCTCTTCAAACACCCCGTGACCCTTCTGGAACTCCACCACAGTCTCCCGGACCGGACCGTGCCGCTCGAGACCTTGCAGGCCTTTCTCCACACCCAGCCCTGGCCACAGCTCCAGTGCCACCATGGGTTCTACGCCTGGTGCGAGGCCGGGGAATCCGTCGAATCGTGGCTGGCCCGCCGACGCCGAAGGGAGCAAAAGTTCGAGGCTCTCCGGACCCAGTACGGACACCATGTCCACTGGCTCGCCCGACTCCCGTACGTCCGGATGATCGGCCTCTCCGGGGGCGGCATGTTCGGGACCGACGTCCGGGACTTGGACCTTTTCATCATCACCCGCCCCCGACGGGTGACCCTCGTGTACTGGATGATCGTCCTGCTGACCCGCGCCCTGGGGGTCCGGTCGGTCCTCTGTGTCAATTACTTCATCGACGAGACGGCCCTTACCCTTCCCGAGCAGGATTACTACACGGCCCATCAGGTCATCCACTTGCGGCCCGTCGTCGGCTACGACCACTACCTGGCCTTCTGGGCCGCCAACCCGTGGGTCGCCCGCCTGTTTCCGAATGCTCACCCCTGGCCGCCCGAGGGACCGGCTCTCCCGAAGGTCGGGTCCCGATGGCTGGAGTGGGTCCTGGACGTCTTAGGTGGACCCTTCTGGAATTGGGTCGGCCTCTGGCTTCTACGATGGTGGCTTCGCTCTAAGGCCGGCCCGGAGTCCGCCCTCCGCTTGACCCCCCACGTCCTGAAGCTTCACCTGCACGACTACCGGAAGCACGTCCTGACCCGCTGGGAACGCCTCTTCTCGTCGAACGCACTCCACATTCAGGTTTAACGGTCCCCTACACACTTCCCCACCGACCGGCCTATCGGCCGACCCGCCCAAGACGATGGCTATCGGGGTGGGTCGGCCGGGACGGGGACGGGGGCGCCCAGGCGACTGTGGCGGAAGCCGTACAGGAAGTAAAAGACCAGGCCGACGGCCAGCCACAGGCTAAACCGAACCCACGTGATGACCGGCAGGTGCCAGGCTAAATACCCGCAGGTCAGGATGCTCAACAGGGGAACCCACGGGACCAGGGGCGTCCGGAACGGGCGGGGCCGGTCCGGCTCTTTGTACCGAAGGACGAGGACGCCGGCCGAAACGATCATGAAGGCAAATAGGGTCCCGATGTTCGTCAGCTCGACCATCTCCTGGATGTTCGTGAAGGCCGACGTCCCGGCCACGACGACGCCCGTCAGGATCGTCGTCACGTAAGGCGTCCGAAACCGGGGATGGACGGCCGCCGCCCACGGTGGTAGGAGACCGTCCCGGGCCATCGAGAAAAAGATCCGGGGCTGACCGAGTTGGAAAACCAGCAGGACGGCCGTATGGGCGATGACGCTCCCGAGGGCGACCAGGCCCGTGATGAAGTGGAGCAAACGACTGTCGCCGACGGCCTTCAGGGCGACCGTCAAGGGCTCCGGCGTGTTCAACTGGGTATACGGGACCATACCCGTCACGACGGCCGCCACGGCGACATAGATCAGAGTGCAGACGATCAGGGACCCGATAATCCCGATGGGCAAGTCTCGACCTGGATTCCGGGCTTCCTCGGCCGCCGTCGAGACGGCGTCAAACCCGATGTAAGCAAAAAAGATGATGGCCGCCCCGGCCATCACACCCTTCCAACCGCCGGGCGCAAAGGGCGTGTAGTTCTCGGGCTTCACGTAAAACAGACCCGTCACGACGAACAGACCCAAGGCCGTCAGCTTGATGAGGACCATGACGTTGTTGAACCAAGCGCTCTCCTTAATCCCGATGACCAGGACGATCGTCAGGAGCGTCACGATCATCACGGCCGGCAGGTTGAAGACGACAGGCACGCCGAATAAGACCGGATGACCGCAGAACCCGGCCAGCGCCAGTCGCGTAGGCGCGTCCATCATCTCCGGTGTGATCAGATGCCGATAGGCGCACACCTGGTCGATGGATGCGGAAGTCCCCAGGACGCCCGTGAGCTGGGCGGCGGCCGTCTCGGCGGCCATCCGGGCCGTCCGAAAGTCGGTCGCCATCCAGGCCGGGAACTCGAAGCCGAAGCCCCGGAGGAACTCTTGAAAGTAGCCGGACCACGAGATGGCGACGGCCACGTTCCCGACGGCATACTCGATGATGAGGTCCCACCCGATGATCCAGGCGACCAGCTCGCCCAGCGTAGCGTAGGCATACGTGTATGCCGAGCCGCTGACGGGGACCATCGAGGCCATCTCAGCATAGCAGAGGGCCGCCAAAGCGCAGGCCAGGCCCGTAAACACGAAGCTGGCGATGATGGCCGGGCCCGCCGGCGGCCGCACGCCGGGGTCGCCCGCCGCGGCCGTCCCGACGGTCGCAAAGATGCCAGCCCCGATGATGGCCCCGATCCCCAGAAAGACCAGGTCCGTCGCCGTGAGGACCCGCTTGAGTCTCGTATGGCGGGCCTCGTCCTGGAGGAGGTCTACGCTTTTTCGACGGAATAAACCACGCATGCGCTCCTCAGGGCCCCTCCCGGCCTGGACGAAAACGACGGGATGCAGGATACAGGATGCAGGACGCAAGATGCAAGAGCGGAATAGGCGTCGGGTGCCAGGGAGATCAGGATGGCTCATGGGGCGTCCGTTTCTCCCAATGAGCCGCGAGTCAAAATGGTGCAGGTCATCTTGCCGGAAAGGGACGGAGGAATGAGTCGTCTCGGACCGATAAGGAAATGAATCGTCTCGAGAGGTCCCGAATATGGCACCTATCCGGTTTGTTAACCAGGCCGGCGAAATAGGCGTTCTTCACATGACGGAAGTACTGGAGGGAATCCATGACCCGAGTCGCTTCGGCCGCCCGAGACGTCCTCTTAGCCGGCCTGGCTCTGGGTCTGCTGGCCGCCTGCGGGCCGGGATGGGCCTATCGGGCCGAGGGCCGCTTCGAGCGAGACCTGTCGGTCGACACCCCCGTGCGTCTCACCGTCGAGAACCCTAACGGTGCCGTCCGGGTCCGTCGGGGTGAACCGGGGCGGGTTCGCGTCGTGGGCCACGTCATCATACGGGCTTTTTCCAGAACACGGGCTCAGACGTGGCTCCAACGGATCGTCACCGACCCGCCCATCGTCCAGGCCGACGATGACATTCGCATCGAATGGCCGGCGTGGGCCCACCGGTCTTGGGGCGTTTTCGGAGGCCCCTGGGGCATCCGGGTCGACTACACGGTCGACGTACCGCCTACGACGGACGTACGCATCACGACTGGC
>JAUQPV010000229.1 GCA_030550225.1 Acidobacteriota bacterium
CAAAGGGTGCCAGGTAAGCGTTAGGAAAACGGACCGTCAGGGCCGGTAGGCTGAACAGGTTGAAGGCGACCTCGGCATAGCCCCCGACGATCTGTTCGGCGACGCCCTTGTCGCCCGTTAAGTTTTGCAAGCGATTCAGTTGGTCGGCATGCTCGATCCAGGTCCGCACGTACAGGCCTCGAACTTCCAGGCCCCGGTGCTGGAGGGTCCCGTGGACTTCGGCCATCCGGACGGGTACGTTCAGGGGCTGACCGTCGGGAAACTTCAGGCCCTGGTCGGCACGACCGGCATAAGCGCCGACGCCCCACGTCACGCCCGCCGTCGGGATCCAGTCCAGGCGGACCATCCCAGCCGGCGTGTGAAACCGGGCTCGGTTGCCGTCCGGCCGACCCCCGCGGATGCCGCCGGCCGTGAAGCCCCGGGCGTCCAGGCCCGACGTCAGGTAGGTCCGGTAGTGAAACCCGTAGCCCAGCTCGCCGTAGACCCCGACGCCCAGCTCCCGCCACGTCGAGGGGATGATGACTCGCTCGACGTCGGGCCGCAAGACGCCGTGAAACGTGGGCGGCTCATGGACCTCGTTGATGATGCCCAGCGGATGAAGCAGAAGGCCGGCCCGCACGTTGAAGGCCGGCGACAGCAGAAAGTCCAAGTATGCAAACTCCACGCCGACCGTCCCCGCCTGTCGGTCCAGATTCATCCCTGTCTTACCGTGCTCGAACTCGATTTCCGAATTGAAAAGAACTTGGTCTGTGAACCGGTAGCCCAGGTACATGACAAGCCGTAAGGTATCGGCCGTCTTGGGACCGTCCGAGACGTTTTGGTAGATGAACTCTCCGTAACCGGCCAGGGAGACGCCCCGCTTGGCTTGATAGACCCGCGAGGCCGAGGGCCCCAGGCCGTACCGCCGGGAAGGCGGAAGTTCCGGCGGGGCGGCCGCCTCCCGTAAACGTTGGACCTCTTCAGCCAGGACCTCGATTCGGTTTTCCAAGTCCTTCAAGGCGGCCGCATCGGCCTTGGCGGCCCGGAGTTGTTCGACCTCCGCCCGAAGCCGCTCGATCTCCCGGAGAAGGTCTTCAAGACGGGTCTCCTCCGCCGATGACCCCTTTGAGGCGGGCGCCGCCGACTGGGCCCATCCAGAGGGAGCCCCCAGGAGTCCAAGGATGCCAAAAGTCCAGAAGACTCCACAGATGAGGCGGACTCGAATCCGGTCGTTCACGCGCATGGATGCACCTCCCTTGCCATAGAACTCATCTCAAAAGTCCCTGATCCCAGGGAGAAAGAAGCTCTGGATCGAGGCCCTCACCCAGTCCCCTCCCCCAGGGAGAGGGTTTTGAGACGAGTTCATAGGTAAATGAAATGCAGATGAAATGCAGAGGAGTACGGTCGGAGACGAAGGGCCGCTTGATTTCGACAGAGCCCTTCGGTTCGTGAGGATGGCCTCAAGATGGCCTTTCCCATCGACCGGGAAGCACGATTTTCAAAAAGGTCCCCAGGTCCCGGTGAGATGCGCTCGTGGCTCATAGGTCGTGGCCCATGGGCCCATGAGCGGATATGAGCCATGAGCGAAGGGGGCTATCGGCCGACCTGCCCATTCGCTATTCGCCATTCGCGACCTCGCCCGGGGCGGCATGGACGTACTGAAAGTGCTGGTCCATGACCTGCTCGGCCGTGACGCTCGGGTCGCACCACCCGAAGATGAAGTCCAAGACCAGGCGGTGCTTGGGCGCTTTCCCGAAGAGCTGGGGCTCCCGGCCTTTGGACAGTCGTTGACGATAAAAAGCCCAGAGGGGGAGACATAGGCGCTCCAGGGTATCCACCAGATAGCGATTCCGACCGAGGGACCAGACCTGCCGGTGGAAGGCGGCATGGACTTCGTGATACGCCAGGAGGTCGCCTTTCTCACCAGCGGCGGCAAGACGGTTCAGGAGGTCCTGGAGTTCGGGTTCGTCGGACGGTGTCGCGTGCTGGCGCGCGAGTTCGAGGGCCAGGACCTCCAAGGGGCGTCGGACGGTCAAGATTTGGCGGATGTCTTCTTCCGACAGGTTTGTGACGATAGTGCCTCGATGGGGGATATGAACGACGAGGCCCCGCTGTTCCAGGATGCGGAGGGCTTCACGGACGGGGGTCTGGGAAATGGCCAGCTTTTGGGCGATATGGAGTTCCTTAATAGGCTGGCCGGGACGGAGTTCTTCGCGGAAGATCCACTGTTCAATGATTTCGGCGATTTGCCAAGCCAGGGGTTTCCGTTCGAGGCGCTCCATGGTCCCTCCTATCGATTATCGATTATATGGAAATGGGGGAGCCGTGTCAAGAAACCCCCGCCCCCCTCAACGGGATCCCAGCCCCCATCCCGTACTTGCATCCTGTATACTGTCCTCGTATCTCGTAGCGGTCTTCAGGACGGGAGGCGTGTGAGGAAGCCGAGTACTGCCATCGGTTGGGCATCCTCCAGGAGGGTCGTCTGATCGCCGAGGGTCCCTCGGGGCTCTCAAGGCCCGTCACGGCGTGACGTCCATCCCCGGCGTTTACCGGGTGCCCTTTGCAGGCCGAGCCCTTGACCTCGGACTGGCGTCGGCCACATCCGCTCATAGACCGGGGTCGGGACCTCATTTGCCGGGGGACGGCCGGACCGAATATGATCACCACCGGAATCCCGATCCTGCAGTCGATTTCGCATGGACCGACGCCGTTGGGGATGGACGCTCCTGATCTATACGGGCTTGACCCTCCTCTACACGCTACCCCTGCCCTTGCATCTCCGGAGCCACCTCCTCACGGAGGGTGACGCCGCCCTGGCGGCCTGGACGGTCGGTTGGAACGCCTATCAACTCTGGCACGACCCCCTGCGCCTTTACCAGGCCCCCATCCTCTACCCGCATCGCTACAGCTTGGCCTTCGCCGAGAACCTCATCCTGCCGAGTGTCGTCGTCTCGCCCATCTATGCCCTCACGCAGGACCCCATCCTGACGACGAACCTGCTCCTCCTGGCCACTTTCGTGGCGACGGGTCTCAGCGGCTTCTTGTTGGCCTACGAACTCAGCGGTCATTACTGGGGAAGCCTCCTGGCCGGCTTCCTGATGGCCTTCAACGGCTTCCGCTTCGGCCACGCTCCCCGGCTTCAGCTCCTGATGGGCTTTTGGATGCCCCTGGCCCTGTACTTCTTCGTCCGATTTCTCCGGACGGGCCGCCTCTCGGCGTGGGCCGGCCTCGTCGGGGCCTGGGTCGGTCAATGGCTCTCGTGTGTGTACTTTGGGGTCTTCCTGACGGTCACGTTGATCGCCTTACTGCCCGTCTCGCTGGTCCTGTCCTGGAAGCAAAGGACCTGGCGGCTGAGCATTCGGCAATGGGTCGGATGGGCCGGGGTCGCCGGGGCCGGGGCGTTGGTCGTGGCGGCCGTCCTGTGGCCTTACTGGGCCGTCTACCAGACCCATCAGGTCGCGGCCTCGGCCGATGAAGTCGCCCGTTATTCGGCCAGTTGGGCCAACTACTGGCCCCTCGAGGGGTGGCCCTTTCCCGTGCCGAAGCGGTGGGGCGCTCGAGACCCCTACTTTGTCGCCCCCCTGGCCGCCTATGGACTCCTTCCCCTGGCGCTCTGGGGTTGGACTCGCTGGCACTGGGTCCCGGCGACCGTCGGGGCCGTCGCCCTGTTTGCGTCCTTCGGGGGTCGGAACCCGGTCTATATGGCCCTGTATGACGTCTTGCCGATTTTGGGGGCCACGCGAGCGCCGAGTCGGTGGTCCTACTTATTTATCGTCGCCGTCAGTGCCCTGGCGGCGACGGGTGTCCGGGTCCTGGCGGCCTGGCCCCGGCCGGGATGGCGTCGGGCATTGGGCGGATTCATCGGCGTCCTGGCCCTGGCGTCGGCCTGGCACGGGCCCATGGCGACGGATTCGAGCTGGGCCCGGGTGCCGGCCGTCTACCGCTGGCTGGCGAAGGCACCGCCAGGGCCGGTCCTGGAGCTTCCGGCGTGGGTCCCCGTCACCATATGGCTTCGGTATCACTTTTACACTGTCATGCATCGCCACCCCGGGATTTACGGCGTCGTCAGCTACCCGCCTGGAAGCGTCTCCTTTATGGCCCGGATGGCCGGCGAGTGGCCGTCGGTCCCAAGCTGGTTCGTCCTGAAAGAGTTGGGCTTTCGGTATGTCATCATTCATCGCCTCTACCTCGCCGGGACGCCGTCGCATGACGAACTCCTCCGACGCCTGACACCCGTCCAGGGATGGATTCAGTCCGCCTTTGAGGTCGAGGACAGTACGGTCTTGGTCTTGAACCCCGGGGCCTTGGCCCGAGACCTGCCGGATTCGAGTCAGCCCCTGGGTCGCTGGGTGTGGGACCCCACGTGGGGCCTGGCCTTCAACGACCGGCCGGACGAGCCCCGGGACGTCCTCCTCGATGGGAATCCCGACACGGTCTGGCACGGCCGCTGGGACCCCCATACGACGTTCTTGACGCTGGACCTCGGACGGCCCCGCCGAATCCATGCCGTGGCCATCCTCGGGGAGCGCTGGGACCGGACACCCTTTTACTTTGAGGGTTCCTCGGACGGGCGGGCCTGGCAGTCGATCCCGGCCGTCCCGGACGGCCTCTGGCTGAATGTGCCCCGGCTCCGACAGGGTGAGGCGCTGATCACCGAGATGAGTCCCCGGAAGGTCTACGTCTTCCCGCCCCATCGGTCCTGGCGGTACCTGCGGATCTACCGAGCC
>JAUQPV010000230.1 GCA_030550225.1 Acidobacteriota bacterium
CCTACTTCGTGGCCGACTTCTGTCAACGGTATTCGCAATATATGCTTCGGCATCGCGTCAAGGGCGGGATCACCGGATGGGCCCAAGTGAATGGCTTTCGGGGTGACCGGGATTATGAACGTCGGATCGAGTATGACCTCTACTATCTGACCCACTGGTCGATCTGGCTGGACCTCTGGATCCTGCTCGTCACGCCGTTCCGGATGTTCCGCTACACGGGTATATGACTTCGCGATGGGCGAATGGCGAGTAGCGAATAGCGAGCGGCGAATAGGGTCTGGATGTTTGTATACCCTTATCCTTCCCCAGGAGCGAGGGGACTGGCCCTTGTAAGGGCGACCGAGCGGGTCGACCCTGCCATCCCTGGGAAGAGGCCGGGTGAGGCCTTACGACATCAAAACAAGTTTGGACGAAGGGATAGCGAATGGTCTCTGTTGGACTCCCCCTGCTATTCGCTACTCGCCATTCGCCGTTCGCCATCCTTTGTTGACGTCCAGGGACTGAAGTCCCATCTTAGAATCGGTTCGGGGGGACAGACCCGGCCCTCGCTTGGCTCATCAGGGACCCGTCCGGAGAACTCACGATGAAGGTCCGAATTGGATGGTTGAAGGATTACGTCATCTTACATGAGAGCCCCGAGAGTATCGCCCATATCTTGCTTCACCTGGGCCTGCCGGCGGAGGACCTGACGTCCTGGGGTCCGGACTACGTCTTGGACCTGGAGGTCACGGTCAACCGGCCGGATTGCCTCAGTCATCTCGGTGTGGCCCGGGAATTGAGCGCCTGGCTCGAACGGCCCCTGGAGCCTGGGTGGCGGTCGCCCGAGGAAAGGACCGACCGGTCCATCGAGGAGGCGGTCTCGGTCCATATCGAGGCCCCGGACGGGTGCCTGCGGTACGTGGCCCGGGTCGTCGAGGACGTCCGCGTGGGCGAATCGCCTGCCTGGTTAAAGGACCGTCTGGAGTCCGTCGGGGTCCGACCCGTCAATAACGTGGTCGACGTTACGAATTACGTCATGTTGGCTTACGGTCAACCCCTGCACGCTTTTGACCTGGATACCGTGCGCGGGGGTCGCATCGTCGTCCGGTGGGCCCGTCCGGGCGAATCTCTGCAAGCCTTGGATGAGAACACGTATCCCTTGACGCCCGAGACCTTAGTCATCGCCGATGCCCAGCGGCCCATCGCCCTGGCCGGCATCATCGGGGGTCTGGAAACATCGGTCCGACCCGGTACCCGGCGGGTCCTCATCGAGAGCGCTTGGTTCGAACCCCGGGTCGTCCGACGCGAGCGCCGGCGTCTGGGCCTTCAGACGGAGGCCAGCTATCGGTTCGAACGGTACACGGACCCCGAGATGGCACCCCTGGCCGCTGACCATGCGGCTTACCTCATCCAGACTTTGGCCGGAGGCCGGGTCCCGGCCGGTCGACTGGACGTGAACCTCCGCCCGTGGTCGCCTCGGTCGACTCGCCTGCGCTACGAGCGGGTCCAGCAGTTTCTGGACGTGGCGATCCCGCCGACCTGGATCGAAAAACGCCTGCAAAGCTTGGGGTTCCGGGTCGACCGTGTCCAAGACGGGCCGACTCCCGTCTGGGAGGTGGCGCCTCCTTCGTTTCGGGCGGACGTGCAGGAAGAGACGGACTTACTGGAGGAGATCGCTCGTCATTACGGCTACGAGCGGGTGCCCCTGACCCTGCCCCTCACGGAAAAGAAGGTCCAACCGGACTATCCGGGCTTTCACCTGGAACGAGCCGCCCGACGGGTCCTGCAGGGCCTCGGCTTGCACGAGACGGTCTCGACGTCTTTTTATCCCGACCGTCCCCTCGAGGTCTTTTCCGTCGTCGACCCCCTGCGGGTCGCCAATCCGCTGTCCGACCAGCGGGCCTTTCTGCGCCGGTGGATCGCCATGGGGCTGGTCGAGGCCGCCCAGTGGAATCATCAGCGTGGTGTCACCGACGTTCGTCTGTGGGAGATCGGTCAAGTCTTTTGGGACGAGCAAGGCCTTCCCCGGGAGGCATGCCATCTGGGTCTGATCCTGAGCGGACGGGACCGGCCGACTCAGACGTGGCGGGACTCGACCCGACCGGTCGACTTTTTTGACTTGAAGGGGCTCGTTCAGACCTTCCTGCAGACCCTGGGATGGCGGCCTGTCGCCTTCGCCCCTTCGAGCTACCCCTTTCTTCATCCTTACCAGCAAGCGGAGGTCCAAGTCCAGGGTCAGCGAGTCGGCTTCCTGGGCACATTTCACCCCCGTTGGACGGAGCTCTATGAATTACGAACGCCTGTCTATCTGGCCGAGCTGGATTGGGACGTGCTCCGGACCCTCCCCAGGGCTGTGCCCGTGTTCCAAGAGTGGTCCCGACTTCCGGCCATTATACGAGATGTCTCCCTCATCGTCCCTGAATCCACTCCTTACGCCGCCCTCGAGCAAGCCCTCGCTGAGGCCCAGGTTCCCGAACTGGCCCGTTGGGACCTCATCGACCGATACGTGGGCCCCCAGGTCCCGACGGGCTTCCTGAGCTATACGATCCGCCTCACCTTCCACCCCCAAGCGCCCCGGTCTTCGGAAGAAGTGGACAAGCGCATCCAACGACTCCTGGCGGACCTATCCGACCGCATCGGGGCGAGACTTCGGACAGAATGAGGACTCTGGATGGTCCCTATCCCAGAACCTGACGTCCGTACCGGCTGGCAGGTCGTCCTGACGACCGGGTCCCTGACGGAAGCGCTGTTAGTCCAGCGGCTCCTGCAGGGGTACGGCCTGACCGGACGCATCCAAGCCCCAGCCCCTTACCAGGTCTTTCCCTTTTCCATGGCGGGCTGGGACTGGTATCGGGTCTTGGTCCCGGCTGAGGAGTGGTCGGAAGCCCGACGGATCATCGACGAGCACCGCCGTCGATATCTCTGGCTCCGATTGGTCGAATCGAACCCGGAGGAGCCTACCTCATGATGATATCGGAACCGGAACGTCTGGAGACCTTAGTCCAAACATGGTCCACGGGCGGAGACCCTGCCGAGTCCATCCGACAAGCCCTGGGCCGGACGGACGACCACCCGGCCCTGGCCCTGTGGGCCTATCGGGACGAAAGGGTCGGGGCCCTCATCACCGCCCACCGCAAGATCGCCGGCTGGGTCGATATCCTCCGACAGGTCGTCCCCGCTGAGACCTGGAGACCTGAATGGGCCCGGCTCTTGGACCGTCTGCCGGCTGTGCTCCGGATGTGGGTCTTCCAGGCATGGTCCCGCCGATGGCCCCCTGAGTCGGACTTCTGGGCCGGCTGTATGAATGATCCCACCGTCCTTCAGTGGCTCCTCCAATGGAGCCGCCAGGGTCCCGCTTGGCAGGCGTGGGTCGCCGAACGGGCCCACCACATCCGGGCCGACCGGATGCGGCGCAAAATTCTGCCGGAAGCTCCCCAGGCAGGGCCTCCGTCGGTGCCGACGGAGGCACCGACCTGGGAGGCCGCTTCCTCGGTCTACTACGCCACCCCTATGAACGGGCGCTACTACTGGCTGATCCGATATACGACCCCCTCGACCGACGCGTGGGCCGTCCTGGGCCTTCGCACGCAGGCGGACCGCACGGTCCAGGACGCCGTCCTCGTCCGGCTCGACCCGGAGGACCGGACGAAGTACTTTGGGACCCCTGACCCAAGCTACCGGGCCCTCCTCGCCTACTTGGTCATTCAGCATCCGGCCCTCTTCGGGCCGGACCTGGACCAGCCCCAGGGTCCGCTTCGCCGGCGGGTCGTGCGCCGGGAGAGCGCCAGCCCCCTCATCATTCAGGCTTTAGAGCGTACGCCTCGGGCCGCTTGGCCGTTTTACTTGCGGACTTACGCCGCCGCTTTTGTGGACCCCTGGCTCCGGTGGGATGCCACGCCGGAACTCCATCAGGTCCGGGACCTGCTGACGACCTCGGTCTTCTCCGCCCCGGGAATGGCTCGACTTCCCTTCTCTCACCCGAAGGAAGCTGCCGCTTTCCTGGCCCACTTGTTTAATGTCCTTTGGGGGTACCACGCCCCTGAGGAAGCGACCCGTCTCGTGGACTGGCTGGACGAGGTCACGCGAGACTCCCAGTGCCCCTCTTTTCTGGAACGCTTCATCGAGCGCTACCGGGGTCCTGTCTTCGCCCCCGTCCCACCTCGCCTGACGCCGGAAGTCCGGCAAGCCTTGGCCAAGGCCTACGTCTTGGTCCGGAATCGACCCCTGGACGAGACGGTCACCGCCGGGATAAAGACCTTACTGACCTGGACACTCCGAGACCTCGTGGACTGGGTCCGAAGCCTGGCTCAGGCCCCCGCCCTGCCATCCGAATCGGACCTGGAAGACTTGGACGTCTCGTGAATCGGTGTCGGGTCTTGGGTGCCCGAAGATAAGGGGATAGGGGATGCGAGATGCGGCCTGAGGGATGCCCTCATCCGTGACCCGCAATTCGCAATTCCTCCAACACGGATCTTGTACTTCTCTGCCTCAGGGGACTATCTTAGAAAGACCGCCCCCGTGGATCGCTTTCCCTTTTCTCGAAAGGTCGGAAAAGCCGGCCCCATGGGGATTTTCCCGGGCCGAATGGCCCTGCTCACTTCTCCCAGGAGGAAGGGACGATGGCTGTCTCGTTGGATAAGGTCTATGAAGCCCTGAAGACATGCTATGACCCTGAAATCCCTATCAACATCGTGGACCTGGGCCTCATCTATGACGTAC
>JAUQPV010000231.1 GCA_030550225.1 Acidobacteriota bacterium
CAGGGCGTCCAGGAGGGCGTCCCAGGATAGGTAGCCGGCCTTCCAAAGGGCCCGCTCCTGGTCCGGCGTCATCCCCTGCAAGAAAACGAACGACCGGCTGAGCATACGGAAGCCCCTACGGGCATTTCATCGGATCAAACTACGCCATCTGCCGGAGAGTTGCAAATCCTACCCCATCCGGTCCGGTCTGCCTCTCCCCGGTGTTTAAGCGGCTAAACAGGGGTGTCGACGTGGATAAACACGTGGGGGGGGGGTCTGAGGGTCTGGGGTCCATATCCAGTCGGTCCGACGTCATTTTCACGGACTGAACGGCGCCGTTGCGGTAATGGGCTTCTCAGTGGCACGGAGTTTGCTAAAGAGAATCAGACGTTCCGTCGGCCGAGACGGCGAGTGCGCACGACGACGTTTTCCGGCGGCGGGTGGCCGCACGCCGAGACCCCCATGTGGGTGGGCGGGAGGCGTCTATCCGAAGGTGGTGGCCATCGAGTCCCGGCGGTGGCGGCGGGGGAGGGCCCGCGGGCGAAGCGGGACGATCTATCCAGCGGCGTCAGAGGACTGACGATGAGGTGTGAGGGGACCTGAGCCAGATGGAAGGGATGTCGACGGGGACTTGAAGGATATCTCAATCCCCAAAGCCTCTTGGGTCCGCGTCTTGGATGCTTCAACCCCACCTGGATGGCACGGGCCTTGCAATACACGCGGCCTTAGAGACTCCCTATCTGGAGAAGCTGTCCATGCCAGTCGTTCATAGTGCCACCGTCGTCGGGATCACGGCCCGCCCCGTCGTCGTCGAGGTCTCCCTCCGGGGTGGCCTCCCCCGGATGACGATCGTCGGCCTGCCGGACACGGCCGTCCGCGAAAGCAAAGAACGGGTTATCAGCGCCATCATTCAGAGCCGGTTCTTCCTGCCTCAAGACGTCATCATCGTGAACCTGGCCCCGGCTGACCTGAAAAAGGAGGGCGCCGCCTTCGACCTACCCATCGCCCTGGGCATCTTGGCGGCGGCCGACCTGATTCCCGTCGAAAGCCTTCAGGACACGGTCGTCCTCGGGGAACTCTCGTTGAACGGCGAGGTCCGGCCCGTACGGGGCGTCCTTCCCGTCGCTCTGGACATGAGCCATCGGGGCTTCCGGCGCCTGATCGTCCCCGAGGCGAACGCCCCGGAAGCGGCTGTCGTCGGACGGATCGAGGTCTTTCCCGTCCGGCATCTGCTTCAGGCTTTTTACTTCCTGCGCGGCGACCAGGCCCTCTCGCCCTTTCGGTATGAACCCAACCCGTCCGAGGGGCGACCCCCGACCCGACTCGACATGGCCGACGTGCGGGGCCACGCCTATGTCAAGCGAGCCCTCGAGGTCGCCGCGGCTGGAGGACACAACGTCATCATGATCGGTCCCCCCGGGTCCGGCAAGACGATGCTGGCCCAGCGGGTCGCCGCCATCCTGCCGCCGATGACCCGGGAGGAGGCCATCGAGGTGACCCGTGTGCACAGCGTCGCCGGCTGTCTCGACGGTCAAGGCCTTGTCACGATCCGGCCGTTCCGGAGTCCCCACCACTCCATCTCCGTCGCCGGCCTCATCGGCGGCGGGACCTACCCCCGACCCGGTGAGGCCAGCCTGGCCCACCACGGCGTCCTGTTCTTGGACGAACTCCCCGAATTCCCACGGTCGGCTCTGGAGGTCCTGCGGCAACCGATGGAGACGGGCGTCGTGACGATCGCCCGGGCGGCGACGTCCGTCACGTACCCGGCCCGCTTCATGCTCGTGGCGGCCATGAATCCATGCCCCTGCGGCCACTACGGGAACCCCCTCCGGGCCTGCCGCTGTTCGCCGGCTCAGATTCACCGGTACCTGCAACGTATTTCAGGCCCGCTCCTGGACCGCATCGACATCCAGGTCGAGGTCCCCATGCTGGCACCGGAAGAAATCGACCGGGCCCCCGACGGGGAGCCGTCGGCCCGCATCCAGGAACGGGTCGTCCGGGCCCGGGCCGTCCAGTGGCGGCGTTTTCGGGTCGAAGGAGAGGTAGCGGAGGAAACAAGCTCGAGCGTGTTCTGCAACGCCCAGATGATGCCGGCCCACATCGACCGCTTCTGTCCGATGAGTCCAGACGCCCGCCGTCTCGTCCGGTCGGCCATGCGGCAGTGGAGCCTGAGCGCCCGGGCGTTCCATCGGATCCTTAAAGTCGCCCGGACGATTGCCGACCTCGAGGGAGCCGAGACGATCGAGGCCCGCCATGTCGCCGAGGCCATCCAATACCGTATCCTGGACCGGCGTCCCGAATAGGAGCGCAGACGTCCCGTCTGCAGGAGCAGACGTCCCCGTCTGCCGGAGCGTAGGCGTCTCGCCTGTGGGAGCGCAGACGTCCCCGTCTGCCGGAGCGCAGGCGTCTCGCCTGTGGGAACGCAGACGTCCCCGTCTGCCGGAGCGTAGGCGTCTCGCCTGCGGGAACGCAGACGTCCCCGCCTGCAATTGAGGTGGAGGATTGCCATGTCCCGGAAATCTAAGAATCGCCTTTCTTCTCCCGTTCCAAAGGGACGCCTCGTCCGCACCCGTCGGCGCCTCCCCCACTGGCAATGGGGCGGGTCTGTATACTTCGTTACTTTCTCTGTCCAACGTCATCTTGGCTTCGTCTTAGATGAAGAGGCCCGCGCTCTCGTGGTGGACGCGTTCCGATTCTGGCACGGTAGGAAAATGCGAGTCCATCTTGTCTGTGTCCTCCCGGACCACGTCCATGCCCTCATCGAACCCCTTCCCCGGGGCCCGAAGAAGTGGTATAACATTTCTGAGATCTTACATAGTATTAAGAGCTTCACGGCCCATGTCCTGAACCGACGTCTGCACCGATCTGGGTCCATCTGGCAACCCGAATCTTGGGACCGCATCGTCCGCGATGAAAGAGAGTACTGGCGAAAGTGGGATTACATCTTCTACAATCCCGTAAAAGCTGGTCTCTGCCAAAGGCCAGAGGAATATCCGTTCCTGTGGAAAGGACGATGACAGACGGGGACGTCTGCGTTCCCACAGGCGGGACGCCTGTGTTCCGGCAGACGGGGACGTCTGCGTTCCCGCAGGCGAGACGCCTGCGCTCCGGCAGGGGGGACGCCTGCGGGATCCTACCTCCGGCGTTCCCACACCCAAAAGGCGATGCCTGCCAGGACTCCGCCCAGGTGGCCTAAATAGGAGACAGACCCGCGCCCCGCCAGTTGGACGAAGGCGCCCAGTAGCTGTAGCCCCGCCCATAGGGCAAACCACAGCCAGACCGATATACTGATAAACCACGTCGGCCGCCACCAAAGCCAGTACAGGACTTTCAGGCGGGCCTGCGGAAACCGAAGGGCATAGAAGGCGACGATGCCCGAAATTCCACCGCTGGCCCCGATGACAGGGACTTGACTCCGGGGGTCTCCCAGCCAATGCAGGAAGTTCCCTACCAGGGTCGCTGCCAGGATCAAGCCTGCATAGCGCCTCGAACCCAGGGCATCCTCGACGTTGTCCCCAAACAGCCAGAGGAAGTATAGATTGCCCAGGAGGTGAAGGAGGTTCGCATGAAGGAAAAAGGCTGTCAGCCACGTCAAGCCCCCATACCGGAAGGCTTCTGCCGGGATGAAGCCGAACGCCCTAACACTGGACTCCCAGTGGGTCCACGCCAGTAAGCTGATCAGAACGATAAAGCCGCTCAGACCCCAGGTCGCCCATGGCCGACGGACCCGCTCGGGGACCCGTTCCTCGACGGGCAGGCCCAAAAACAGAAGGACCCACTCCCGCAGACCTTCCGGCTGACTCGGTTCTACGGCCTCCGGGAAAGCGTCATGACCCGTGATGACGGGCCGGCGGTGCCGGGCCAGCCGTTCGGATACCTCTGAAAACGGCGTGTTCAGAGCATCTTGCAGTTCCTGGGTATCAAACCAGACGAACCGACACTGTGGGCATACGTCCAAGGGAAGATACAGATTGGCGACGACCCCGACCTCGACCATGGGCCGGTGACAAACCATGCAGGGCCGGCCCGTCGCCGGCGAGTCCGGTCGGGCTTTCTCTGTCAACTGCTGGACCAACTCGACGGCCCCGAAGGTGTGCTCCAGGACGGCCATGCTCACGGCCCGGCCCTGGCATGCCGGACAACCCCACACGAGACCGCCCCGCTCCTGGAGCCGATGGAGCCGCCGCCGACACGTCGGGCACGCCCACACTGGCTACCCCTTCGTACGGTATGAAGAAAAGATCAGGAGTCTGGGACTCAGAGACCGACCATCTCCAAGGTCCCGACCCTGAAGCGGCCGACACCCGTTTATGATAGCAGGGCCGTTCGGCCCGTGAGAATGGCGTCAGAACAACCCTTTCCATCGCCCGGGAAGCACGATTTTTCAGGCATCCGGCAGATGGGCAGGTCGGCAGATAGGCAGATAGAGTCTTGGATGGGCAAGGAGTGACCCCAGGGTTTTTGGACCATCTGCCCAACTGCCGAACTGCCTATCTGCCCACTTGCCCATCTGCCCGTTCGGAGGCGACCATGCCGCGAGGACTCGTGCTACTCGCAGGGTTGAGCTTGATCTTCGTCTTCGGTGTGGCCGCTCGGCCGGCGGCGAATCCGGCCGCCCGGGCCCTCCACCAGCTCTTCCAGGAAGACTGGGAGTTTACCCTCCGGGAAGACCCCCTCTTTGCGACTCGGGTCGGTGACGACCGGTACAACGACCGCCTG
>JAUQPV010000232.1 GCA_030550225.1 Acidobacteriota bacterium
GTCCCGACGGCTGGATACTCCACAGCGACCGTCTTGGACTCGACAGGGGCGACGACGACGGGCGCCGCCTGGGCCGCATCCGTCGCCTGCGCCGACCGCTCGGCCCGGCTACACCCCCAGAGGCCAACGCCCCCCAACAGACCGACGACCCAGACGACCAGGAAAATCAGAGTATGATTGCGGACTGCGGATTTCGAATCGCGAATTACAGATTGCGGGTTGCGGATTGCAGATTGCAGATTGAAGGGATGCCTGTAAGGCTTGAGGGGAGCCCCCGCCCCCAATTCCCAATCCGCAATCCGCAATCCGAAATCCGAAATCTGGAGTCGGTTCATCACCCTTCCTCCTGGACCGACACGCGAGGGCCAGGGACTGAACAAGCGGATGGATTCATCAGGCCCCGGAGGCAAAAGCTCAGGATCATGCGGGCGTGATCCCGCACAGACAGGTCCACACCGCCGTGAATCCGCCGCATGACGGCCCCGTGTAGGACGTGGAGAATGAAGAAAGCCGCTTCGTCGGGCGGGACCGACCGAAGCCAACCCTCGGCGCTACCCTGCCGGACGAGCTCTTTCAAGAGGCCGTGGTAGCGATTCAGTTCCTCGTGAATCATCGTCTTGCAGGCCGACCGGGAAGCCTCCGTCGTGAAGAGCAGGCCCCGGTACAGGACCTCGAATACGGAACGATTCGCCTCGACGTGATGGAGGTAATACCTGAAGGTCCGTAAGAGCTTCTGTCGAGTCGTCCGACCCCGCCGGACGGCCCGAAGCCAGCCATAGCGAAACCACTTCATGACGTAACGAACCGTCTCGAATAGGAGTTCGTCCCGGCCTGTAAAGTAGGCATAGACCGTCGCCTTTGTGATGCCGGCCTCCCGGGCGATGGCGTCGACCGTCAGGCCCTCCAACCCATGGCGATTCAAGATCCGCCGGGCCGCTTCCAGGATGGCGTACTTGCGGATCCACCGGCGCCATTCACTGATGTCGACCGCCGCATCGGACCGGTCCTCCTGGACCCAAAACCGGAAAAAGGCACGGCTCAGCTTCATCGTTCAGTCCCCTCCATGGCTCGATTCAGTAGACCCCCCTTCCCGAATTAGACTCCTTAGTATAGTTAACTGAAATAAGAAGTCAAGCCTGCCAAACCATACCGTCAAGATGACGGGACTGCCGACTCCCGAATCCCCGACGGCCGAATCGCCGATTCGTGCCTGTTTCGAAAGGGGTGGGCCGGAGAGCGGAAGAACTCGTCCCGATGGGCTGGGCCCTCCCCTGGGTCCGAATCGCCGGCCCAACCGCTGGAGTCCCGACATTCAACCCTCTCTCTGGGGGAAGAGAGAAGGGTGAGGGCTCACCCCAGCCCTCTCCCAAAGGGAGAGGCCGATTCCCGGGACTTGACCGACACGACAGTGGGCACCATCCTATTTCGTAGAACGCTATCGATGAGTGCTTATCAGGACACCCTCTCCCTGCGGGAGAGGGGCTGGGGAAGAGGGTCTTCACCCCCACCCTTTCCTCCAGGGAGAGGGTTTTGTTAGGAACTCTTAGAGCCGGGTCGGGGTCTGGGGGGTGGGACCTATCCGCTTCCTGGACCCGACGCCGGAAATCCGAGTGTCTCGGCGACAGGCGTGTCTATCCTCGATCGTCAACCAGTCTGGCGGCGGCCCGTGCTGGTCCTGAACCTCTCCTATGAACCTATCCACGTGACCAGCGTCCGGCGGGCCCTGGTTTTGGTCTGGAAAGAGCGGGCGACCATCGAGGAGGTCGGCGTTGGGGAGATCCGGACGCCGTCCCGCTCCTATTCCGTCCCGTCCGTGATCCGCCTGCGGCGGTACGTGCCCCATCATGCCCAGCGGAGCTACTTCTACCGGCGTCTCCTTCAGCACTATCCCCGTCTGCGTTGCCAATATTGCGAGCGGCCCCTGCGTCCCGAGGAGGTCACCTGGGACCACATCGTACCCCGCTCCCGGGGCGGTTCCAGCCGGTGGGACAACCTGGCCATCGCGTGCCCGGACTGCAACACCTATAAGGCGAACCGCCTGCCGGAGGAGGCGGGCCTGCGACTCCGTCTGGACCCCCGTCGGATCCCCAAGAAACAACTCTTCTTCTACCTTCGCTGGCTAGGCCTGTTGGACGAAAAGTGGCGGAAGTACATCTATTTTGAGGAAATGCATGGCCGGTAACGTACCGCCTGGGGCCGGTGGCCGATGGGCCGGTACGGGCCAGGCCCTCGGGGTCTTCGTCCTGGCGGGCGGTCGAAGCCGTCGGCTTGGCATCGATAAGCGGTTGCTTCAAATCGACGGGCGGCCTCTCCTGCGGGTCGTTTTCGACCGATGGCAGGACTGGTGCCCGGTCCTGCTGGGCGGGCCCGTACCCGCCGGGGTCTGGCCCGGCCCCCAATGGTTGGACCCGACGGCGGGTCTCGGCCCGGCTCGGGCACTCCATGCGGCCCTCCAACGGTGGCGTCGGGACGCGTGGTTCCTGAGCGCCGACGTGCCCTGGCTTCCGTCGGAGGTCTTGGTGTCCGTCGCTCGACGCTGTAGGGGGCCAGCTTGCCTGTGGGATGCCCACGTGTTCCGGGTCGGCCGGTGGTTCGTCCCGGTCGGCTGGGTCCACCCGACGGCCCTGCGACCCCGACCGCCGGCCTCTTTCCAACGGTGGTGGTCGGCCGTCCGGTGCGAAGTCCTGGACCCGGCGGCCTTTCCGTCGGAGGATGTTCCCTGGTGGCAAGACCTGGACACGCTGGCTGACCTGCGGTTCTGGCGCCAGTACTGGCTCTACCGGGGCCACATCCTCCACACGCCGTCCAGATGAAGTCCAGACCTGGAATAGGAGTTGCCGACGTTCAAGATTATCGGTCCGATCCGGGACGTGGAGGTGATCGCGAGGGGTCGTGAAGTGCGTGTGCGGGAGCGCCTGAAACGGGCTTACGGTCATGGGCGTTGGCGGAAGATGAAGGGGGTCGCCGTCGTCGAACTCCCCGACGGTACGACTTGTGAAGCCGAAATACATTGGTATGAGGCTCACGGGATTGGACGCACTGAATTCAAAATCAAACGTATTATCAGGATACTGTCATGAGTGACTTTGTCCTCTGTATTCGTAATGAAGGTTACTCGGCCAGTCTCGTCGTCGGCAAGGTTTACCGACGGTTACCTGACCCCGAAGCGGAAGCCCATGGGATGATCCGTATCATCGACGAAGACAGCGAAGAGCCCGAAGGATATCTCTATCCGGCATCTATGTTTATTCCCGTCATCCTGCCCGAGGAGGCTCCAAGGGTCCTGAGATGAATCTCAAGTCCCGGGTCTTAGGTGCCGGGATTTTACGGGGGCGATAGCGGCCTTATCCTTCTCTCCTGGTCTCTCCCGGGACCTGGGGCTCTGCCACCTGGATGGGTTATGGTCCGAAAGGCTTTGATCGAACGCTGGCGGCGAGACGCTGTCCGTTGCTTTCAGGCGGCCGTGCAGGCCGTCGACCCCCTGGTTTGTTTGCCGCGGTGGGTGGGTCTTCGGCGGGACGGTCTCCAGGTCGGAGCCCAGACGTGGCCGCTCCCTGAACGGGTGTGGGTCGTCGGGGCCGGCAAGGCGTCGGCCCGGATGGCCCAGGCCCTGGAGGCGGTCCTGGGCGACCGTATCGCCGGGGGCGTCGTCGTCACGAAGGCGGGCCACGGCGTCGACCTCCGACGGATTCAGGTCTTGGAAGCGGGGCATCCCATCCCGGACGACCGCTCCTTGGCGGCGGCGGAGGCCATCCGTCGACAGTTGGGCGCCGTTCAGACCGGCGACGGCGTGTTCGTCCTCCTCAGCGGCGGGGCCTCGGCCCTCCTGGAGCTTCCTGTCGAGGGCGTGACCCTGGCGGACGTGCAGGTCGTGACGGACCGTCTCCTGCGGGCAGGTGCGACGATTCATGAACTCAACACCGTCCGCAAGCATCTCTCCCAGGTCAAGGGGGGCCAGCTCCTGCGGTGGGTCCCGCCGTCGGTGCCCGTGTGGACGCTCGTCATCAGCGACGTCGTGGGCAATGACTTGGCCGTCATCGGGTCGGGTCCGACCGTACCGGACCCCTCCACGTATGCGGACGCCATCGAGGTCCTCCGGCGTCTTCAGGTCTGGGACTGCATCCCGGACGCCGTGCGGACGTACCTGACGGAGGGTCGGGCGGGTCGGCGGCCGGAGACGCCCAAGCCGGGCGACCCCCTGTTTACCCGCTCGCATGTGGGGGTCGTCGCCGACAATCAGACGGCTCTTCAAGCGGCGGCTCAAGCGGCCCGGGACCGGGGCTATCACGTGACGGTCCTGACGAGCTTCCTCGAGGGTTCCGTCGCCGAAGTAGCCCGGTGGGTCCGGGCCGTCGCCCGTCAGGTGCAGATGTATGGCCAGCCCGTCCGACCGCCGGCCTGCATCCTGATGGGCGGTGAGACGACCGTTGAAGTCCGGGGCTCAGGCCTGGGCGGCCGTAACCAAGAACTGGCGACCCGCGTGGGGGCCCTTTTGCAGGAAGATGAAGCCGTCGTATTTTTGAGCGCCGGGACCGACGGGACCGACGGTCCGACGGACGCCGCCGGCGGGCTCGTCGACCCCTGGCACGTTCACCGAGCCCGGCGGGCGGGGATTCACCCCGAGCCCTTTCTGGCTGACAACGACACGTACCATTACCTGGCTCAAGTCGGGGGCCTCTTGAAGACGGGGCCGACGT